>JAZRIE010000001.1:0-12378 GCA_045645105.1 Eubacteriales bacterium
TACCAAGGGTAACAGCCATGTTCATCAGCTTACCGACACCGGTTTGGTCAAGCTTTGCAAAGGGATCGTTCTCGAAGATCTTTGCATTGTAGTATGCGCCCAGGAACTTACCTGCGTCGTCACGGGAGAAGCCGTAGGTCATCTGAGTGAGGTCGTTGGTACCGAAGCAGAAGAAGTCTGCGTTTGCGGCGATCTCATCAGCGGTGAGGCAAGCTCTGGGGATCTCGATCATGGTACCAACCTCATACTTGAGGGTAGCGTCTGCCGCAGCGATCTCAGCGTCTGCGGTTGCAACGACAACGGACTTAACGTACTTCAGCTCCTTCACGTCGCCAACGAGAGGAATCATGATCTCGGGAACGATGGTCCATTCGGGATGGGCCTTCTGAACGTTGATCGCCGCACGAATGACAGCGGTGGTCTGCATCTTTGCGATTTCGGGATAGGTGACTGCCAGACGGCATCCACGGTGACCCATCATGGGGTTGAACTCGTGCAGAGAGGAAATGATCGCCTTGATCTCCTCAACGCTCTTGCCCTGTGCCTTTGCGAGAGTTGCGATGTCATCCTCGGTGGTGGGAACGAACTCGTGGAGAGGCGGGTCAAGGAAGCGGATGCAAACGGGATAGCCCTCGAGAGCCTCGTACAGCTTCTCGAAGTCGCCCTGCTGATAAGGCAGGATCTTTGCGAGAGCTACTTCTCTCTCCTCTGCGGTATCGGAGCAGATCATTTCACGGAATGCCGCGATTCTGTCTGCCTCGAAGAACATATGCTCGGTACGGCAAAGACCGATACCCTCAGCACCCAGCTCGCGAGCCTTCTTAGCGTCTGCGGGCGTGTCGGCATTGGTTCTTACCTTCAGGGTACGGAACTCGTCTGCCCAGCTCATGATCGTGCCAAAGTTGCCGGAGATCTCTGCGTCAACGGTGGGAACGATACCGTCGTAGATCTTACCGGTGGAGCCGTCGATCGAAATTGCGTCACCCTCGACGTAGGTCTTGCCTGCGAGTGTGAACTTCTTGTTTTCCTCGTCCATTGCGATCTCGCCGCAGCCCGAAACACAGCACTTACCCATGCCGCGCGCAACGACTGCCGCGTGAGAGGTCATACCGCCGCGAACCGTGAGTATTCCCTGAGCAGCCTTCATACCGGTAATATCCTCGGGAGAGGTCTCGAGACGAACCAGGATAACCTTCTTGCCTGCGTTGTTCCAAGCCTCAGCATCCTCTGCGGAGAAGACGACCTGTCCGCAAGCAGCTCCGGGAGATGCACCCAGACCGCGTCCGATGGGAGTAGCAGCCTTGAGAGCCTTTGCGTCGAACTGCGGGTGCAGGAGCGTGTCAAGGTTTCTGGGGTCGATCATCTGAACAGCCTCAGCCTTGGTCTTGTGTCCCTCCTCTACGAGGTCAACGGCGACCTGGAGAGCCGCCTGAGCGGTTCTCTTTCCGTTACGGGTCTGGAGCATATAGAGCTTCTCATTTTCAATGGTAAACTCCATATCCTGCATATCGTGATAGTGGTTCTCGAGGATCTCGCAAACCTTCTTGAACTGCTCGAAGGCTGCGGGGAATTTATTTGCCATCTCTGCGATGGGCATAGGAGTACGAACGCCTGCAACAACGTCCTCGCCCTGTGCGTTGGTAAGGAACTCACCCATGAGCTTCTTCTCACCGGTTGCGGGGTCACGGGTAAATGCTACGCCGGTTCCGCAATCGTCGCCCATGTTACCGAATGCCATTGCCTGTACGTTAACGGCAGTACCCCAAGAATAGGGAATGTCGTTATCACGACGGTATACGTTCGCACGGGGGTTGTCCCAAGAACGGAACACTGCCTTGACGGCACCGATCAGCTGCTCCTTGGGATCGGACGGGAAATCGGTACCGATCTTTGCCTTGTACTCTGCCTTGAACTGGTTAGCCAGCTCCTTGAGATCGTCAGCGGTCAGCTCAACGTCAAGCTTCACGCCCTTCTCTTCCTTCATCTTATCAATGAGCTCCTCAAAGTACTTCTTACCGACCTCCATAACGACGTCGGAGTACATCTGAATAAATCTTCTGTAGCAGTCGTAAGCCCAACGAGCATTGCCGGACTTCTTTGCCATAACCTCAACAACCTCTTCGTTCAGACCCAGATTCAGGATGGTATCCATCATACCGGGCATGGATGCACGCGCACCCGAACGAACCGAAACAAGCAGGGGATTCTCCTTGTCACCGAACTTCTTACCCGTAACCTCCTCCATCTTAACGATGTAGGCGTTGATCTCTGCCATGATCTCGGGGTTGATCTGACGACCGTCCTCATAGTACTGAGTACAAGCCTCGGTGGTGATCGTAAAGCCCTGGGGTACAGGGAGTCCGATGTTGGTCATTTCGGCGAGGTTTGCACCCTTGCCGCCGAGCAGCTCACGCATGCTTGCGTTACCCTCGGTAAACAGATAGCAATACTTCTTTGCCATGTTTGGTAAATCCTCCATATATAGTTATTTTTTTGACAATTTTACTCGTTTGCGCAACAAAAAAGCCGTTGCATTCACGATCCGAATTATTATACCATATTTTTTGCCAATTTTCCATAGTTTTGTGACAGAAATAAACATTTCAAAAGTAAACAATTTATGAACGCACACTTCGGCGAGCAAATTTTGTTTGACAATCCCGCAATTTTATTGTATAATATGGTAAACAATATTTTTGCGGTCGAGTCGAGGTGATTCGGGCGCGTTTTGCGCTTTTCGTTCGAAAAGCTTTTTTCACAAAACATGAAGACGCGCCGCTCGGCGCACGAAAGGACGCCCCAACATGGCTGATATTTTTGATCTCTTTAAGCAAATCGCGAAAAAGGAAGAAGCTCCGAACGCCCCTATAACGTGGTTGGTCGTAGGGCTCGGCAACCCCGGTGACAAATACAAAATGACGCGTCACAACGCAGGATTTTTGACGCTTGATTATCTCGCCGAGCAATACGGCGCGCGCATTGACCGCGCAAAATTCCACGCACTCTGCGGCGAGGCGACGGTTGGCAAGCACCGCGTGCTGCTCCTGAAGCCGCAGACCTTTATGAATGCCTCGGGGCTTGCCGTGCAGGAAGCCGCCGCCTTTTATAAGCTCTCGCCCGATCACATTCTGGTGATCTCGGACGACATCGCGCAGGACGTTGGCAAAATGCGCATCCGCCGCAAAGGCAGTGCGGGCGGTCAGAAGGGGCTTGGCGACATCATCACCTGCATGGGCACCGATGCCATTCCGCGTCTTCGCATGGGCGTCGGTCAGAAGCCGCACCCCGATTTCGATCTTGCCGATTGGGTGCTTTCCGAATTTCGCGTCGAGGAACGCGAAAAGCTCTTTTCCACCTTCCCCACCGCCAGGCTCGGCATTGAAAAGCTCCTTGACGGAGATCTTGACGCGGCAATGCAGATCTGCAATTCCTTCTGAAAGGAGACTCCATGAGTCTTTTAACCGAAACGATCCGACAGGATCTTGAATACAAGCAGCTTCTCAGGACGCTGGAGCAGGACTTCCGCCACAATCCCCTTCCCATCCTTGCCTCAGGGCTTTGCGACGGTGCGGCAGACGCCTTTCTCGTCTCCCTGCTCAGCGACACCGCCGCCTTTCGCGGCGGAACGGCACTCCTGCTCCTCCCAGAGGAAAAGGACTGCGTCCGCGCCCTTGGCATGCTTGAGCGCTACGGCGTGCGCGCCGCCTTCTACATGGCGCGCGACCTCACCTTTTATAACATTACCGCCTCCCATGAGTACGAGCATGAGAGGCTTCGCGTCTTGTCGGGGCTTCTCGGCGGCGACTATGACGTTGTCATCACCACGCCCGATGCCGCCCTTGGCTATACCGTCCCGCCAAGGACGCTCTCGGAAAATCAGATCCTTCTGACCGACACCGACACGGTCGATCTCAAGAAGACCGTGCGCCGCTTGACCGACGCGGGATACGTGCGCGTGGATCTTGTGGACAGTCCCGGTCAGTTTGCCCTGCGCGGTGGGATCCTCGACGTCTTCCCCCCCTACGGATGCTTTGAAGACAGCGACGGCGGACAAAAAAACGGCGCATACGCTCTGCGTGTGGAGCTGTTTGGCGACGAGATCGACCGCATGGGACTGTTCGACCCCGAAACGCAACGCATGACGAGTGACGTCTGTGCGGCGTCGTTTACTCCGGCTCGAGAGCTTTTGCCCGACGCCGATGCCTTGGACCGACTGAAAAAAGCTATTTCGGCACAATTCCGTGCCACGCGCGACGAGCGCGCCTCTGAGGAGCTGATCAAGGAGAGTGCCGCCGTGGATCGCGCAAAAAACGGAAGCGGCGAGCTCTGCTTTTTGGACAAATATATTACGCTGGTCTACCCCGAGCGCGCAACGCTGCTCGATTATCTGCCCGACAAGCGTCTTGTGATGATGCGCGGGACCAATGCCGTGAGCGACCGTCTCAAGGCATCAGAGTGGCATTTGAACCAGACCGTGGTCGAGCTGCTGGAAAGCGGAACCATCGCGTCGAAATACGCCGATTACGCCAAAGCCGCCTCGGAATTGGAGCTTTTCTGTTCACGCAACGTCACGCTTCACGTCGATTCGATCGCCTACAGCGTCACCGATCAGCGTCTTGCGGGGCTATTCGGCTTCCGCACGCGGCATACCGTCTCTTACTGTGAGAACGAGGAGCTTTTCCTCGAGGACCTTGACGCCTACCTGAAAAACGGCTTCCGCTGTCTCGTGCAGACCGAAAACGCGGTCGAGGCACGGCGCGTGGAGACTATGCTGACCGAGCGCGGCGTCTGTCTCTCCCCGTCCCGTGAGGTCTCCCAAATGGAGCGCGGTACGGTCTCGGTGCTATCCGACGACCTGCTCTCGGGCTTTGAGCTGATGACGCCCAAGATCGTCTCGCTCTCGCTGGTCCCCGACGCGCGCGTGGGGGCGTTGTCGCTCTCCGCCAAGACGGGACTGCGCAAAAAGAAAAAGAAAAACACCAAGAGCATTCTTTCCTACGCCGAGCTTGAGGTTGGCGACTACGTGGTCCACGAGACCTACGGTATCGGTCGCTATACGGGCATTGAAACGCTGACCTGCGACGGCGTGACGCGCGACTATATCGGCATTGCCTACGCAGGCTCGGATAAGCTGTTTTTGCCCACAGAAAAGCTTGACAAGGTCTCCAAATATATTGGGGCTCACGCCGACGACGGACTGGTCAAGCTCTCCAAAATGGGGGGCGACGCCTGGACGAAGTCCAAGACACGCGCAAAAGCCGCCGCCAAGGACATGGCAAAGGAGCTGATCAAGCTCTACGCCGAGCGGATGCCCCGCCCGGGTCACGCCTTCCCCTCGGACGACAGCTACCAAAAGGCATTTGAGGATGCCTTTGAATACGACGAGACCGAAAGCCAGCTGACCGCCGCCGACGAGATCAAGCACGATATGATGCAGGCAGTACCCATGGACCGTCTGCTCTGCGGCGACGTGGGCTACGGGAAGACCGAGGTCGCGCTCCGTGCCGCCTACAAGGCGGTGCTTGGCGGCAAGCAGGTCGCCATTCTCGTGCCCACTACCCTGCTCGCTCTTCAGCACTATCAGACCATCGTCAGTCGTATGCGCGCGTTTGCCGTCAACGTCGATATGCTCTCGCGCTTCCGCTCGACCAAGCAACAAAGCGTCACGCTCCGCCGTCTTGCGCGAGGTGAGGTCGATATCGTCGTCGGCACGCACCGCCTGCTCTCCAAGGATGTGCAGTTCCACGATCTCGGACTTGTGATCGTAGACGAGGAGCAACGCTTTGGCGTGGCGCAAAAGGAGAAGCTGAAGCAGATCTCCGACGGCGTGGACGTGCTTTCCCTCTCGGCAACCCCCATTCCGCGAACCCTGAATATGGCAATGGGCGGGATCCGCGACATTTCGATCCTTGACGACGCCCCCAACGACCGTTTACCGATCCAGACCTACGTGCTTGAGGACGACGATCTGATCGTTGAGGAAGCGATACGGCGCGAATTGCGTCGCGGCGGTCAGGTGTTCTATCTGCACAACATTGTCGAGACCATCAATACGGTTGCCGCAAAGCTCTCGTCCGCCATTCCCGAGGCACGCATTACCGTGGCACACGGAAAAATGGACAAGGATGAGCTGGAAAAGATCTGGGAGCGGATGCTGGGCGGCGAGATCGACATTCTCGTCTGCACCACCATCATTGAAACGGGCGTGGACATTCCAAACGCCAACACGCTGATCGTTTCCAACGCGCACAAGCTGGGACTGTCACAATTGCATCAGATCAGAGGTCGCATTGGACGTTCCTCGCGCCGTGCCTACGCCTATTTCACCTTTCCGCCCTTCCGTTCGATCCCCGAGGTGGCGCAAAAGCGTCTCGAAGCGATCCGCGAATACGCCGAGTTCGGCGCGGGCTTTAAGATCGCTCTGCGTGATATGGAGATCCGCGGCGCGGGCAACATCCTCGGCGCGGAGCAGCACGGACATCTTGACGCGATCGGCTACGACCTTTATATCAAGCTGCTCAATCAGGCGGTCTTGGAGGAAAAGGGAGAGACGACCGAACCCGAGGTCGAGTGTACTGTCTCACTTAATTTCGACGCCTTCCTGCCCGAAAAGTACGTCGCCTACCCCGCGCAACGCATGGCACTCTATAAAAAGATCGCGCTGATCGCCACGGAGGAGGATCTTTCGGACGTGACCGACGAGCTGGTCGATCGCTTTGGCGAGCCGCCTATCCCCACGCGCAACCTGCTTCGCATTGCGCTGATCCACTCGCTCGCGATCAAGTGCCGCATCACCTCGATCCGTCAGGACGGCGGCGAGATCCACATCTATCCGCAAAAGCTGGATATCGACGTGTGGTCCGAGCTTTCGGCTCTGTTCGGTCGCTTGCGCGTGCTGATGTCGGGAGACCCGCACATCTGTCTGCGCCCGCAAAAGGGAGACGACACGTTGACGCTCATTCACAAAATGTTTGAAAAATATATGGAAATCAGCCACGAAAAAGCATAGACAAATGCAAAAAAATCATGTATAATATAAGGTAACGTCCAAAACCATACCGAAAGGAACAATTTTCTATGAACAAAAAGCTGTTGCGTGCGGTGGCACTTGTACTGTCCTGCGTCCTGCTTCTCTTTGCCGTTTCCTGTAGCGGCAGCAGGGGTAAAACGTTGATGACGCTCAAAAAGGACGGCGTGACCGTCACGCTCTCGGTCAATATCTATCAGCTCATGCTCTCGCGCATGAAGGGCTCGCTTGCCTTTTACGGCTACACCGCAAACGGACTGACCCCCGAGGCGGACGCCTTTTGGAGCTATCAGGATAAATTCAACGGCACCGATCTGCAGACCATAGACGAATACTACCGCGACTGTATTCTCGATAACTGCCGTACCTATCTCGCCGCCCTCTACCTCTTTGAGAAAAACGGGCTGTCTCTCTCCGCCGCCGACGAGGAGGAGATCGAAAAGAACATGGCAGAGATCCTGCATACCGACGGCGACGACTCCAAAACCAAGCTCAACGCGGTGCTGTCGGCATACGGCGTCAATTACGACATTCTCAAGGAAGCCTTTACGATTGAAAAAAAGGTTGCCACCGTGCAAAAGCATCTTTACGGCGAGAACGCTTCCGCCGTGGGTGATATCGTCAAAGCCGAATTTTTGGAGGAAAACTACGTTCACTTCCGTCAGATCTTCCTCGCCGCGTATTCCTACGTCTATGAGACCGACGAGAACGGCGACGTGATCTACTATTACACCGAAGGCGCGAATAAGGATCACATCTGCTACGACCAGGGCAACGGCGTGACGGGGACCGACAAGGACGGACAAACGGTCAAGGACAAGAACGGCGACACCGTCTATTTCGTCAAGGACTCCGACCAGAAAAAGATCGCCTATAACCCCTCGCTCGGTGAGCCTGCCTACGTGATGACCGAGGACGGCTCGGACTACAAGACCACCCCCAAGACCGAGGACGAGCTGAAGGCACTTGCCACGCGCGCCGAGGCTCTTTACAAGGATATGAAGGACGCGACCGTCTCCGAGTTTGAGACCGCGATCCCCAAGGAGAGCGACGACACCGCCGACAAGAGCGAATACTACGACGGCTACTACCTCAAGCGCCATACCGACTATGCGGCATCGGGTGCCGACTACGAGTACCTGTCGCAGATCGTCACTGCGCTTGACGGCATGCAGAACGGCGAGGTCACCATGGTACAGTCCAAGTTCGGCTATCACATCGTCATGAAGTACGCGCACACCGAAAAGGCATACGAAAAGGAAGGCAACGAGGCTTGGTTTGAAAGCTTTTATGCCGATCTTATCGAGTCGCTGTTCCTTGACGAATGTCAAAAGCTTTACACCGACATTTCGGTCAACGACAAGGTGCTGGCAACCGCTCCCACCATGAAAGAGGTCAAGGTCAATTATCTTTATTGATATACCACCCCATTGATAAAGCTATAGCCCCAACGGATCAAGCGTCCGTTGGGGCTATCATTATTTTGCGGTTTTGCCTGCAAGATATGCCTTACAATCATCCCACGTGCAATTCACAAAGGCGTCCTTGTAGAGACGCACTTCAAGATTATCGTTAAAAAAGATCAGAACAGTGTTGTCCTTCTCCTTGATCTTTTTGATATTCTCGTACCTAAGCTTGGTAATCGCGTTGTGCTCGGTAAGAACGATTTCGTCCTCTCCAAATTCGATCACGCGTGTCCATTCGGTTACCCCAAATGTTTTGGAAAGCATTTTATATCGTTGAGAAAGAATCAGGAAACGAGAGAAAAAAAGCTTAAAGATCGAGAGAAACAACAACAGACCTGCAATATACCAATCAAGCAAATCCCCGCCAAAGGCGACCTGAAGTCCCAGCAATGTCAAGCCCATGACTCCTACAAGTGCCCAAAGTACAAACAGTACGATATTGGCAGTTCCCTGCAAGTTGTATTCTCTTGCCCAAGACATTACCAACTGCTTTGTGATCTTATATTCGTTTTTCATAATATCCTCCCAACAGAAGTTCATAGTTCAATCAACTGTCTTTTCTGCTTCTATTATACCACTTTTTCACATACTTGTCAATATGTCTAATTTTGAATTTAGAATTTTGAAAAACGAAAACAGAAAGAATAAAAAGAACACAAAAAAGACTTGACAAAGATTCCTTTCTATGCTATAATACATTCAAACCGCATAAAATCGGGGGTGCTGTCCTGAAACGGACGGCTGAGATGGCAGAGCGCCGAACCCTTTTTACCTGATACGGATAATACCGGCGTAGGAAGATTGTCATAGATGGAGTGGTAGGCTTATTTTGCCCCATCAACGAATTTGACCGCACGGAGATTTCGTGCGGTCAAATTTTTTAGGAGGTGTTTTCGATGAAAAACACAAAAACCGTTGCACTCTGCGAGTGCGCAATCATGCTGGCTCTTTCGGTTGTATTGAGCTACATCAAATTTTTTGAGCTGCCGTTCGACGGCTCGATCACGCTGTTCTCCATGCTCCCCGTTTGCCTCGTGGCAATCAAATACGGGTGGCGTTGGGGGCTTGGCACGGCGTTTTGCTTCTCGTGGTTTCAGATCCTGCAGGGCGGCGTGTTCGGATGGGGATTGACACCCGCCATGCTGATCGGCTCGCTTCTGCTCGACTATATCCTCGCCTACACCGTGCTGGGGCTTGCGGGGATATTCCGCAAAAAGGGCTACCTTGGTGAGCTTTTAGGCATTGCGACGGTATGCGTTCTGCGGTTTGTCGTTCACTTTCTCGCAGGCATTATTCTGTGGGCAAACTTTGAGCAATTTGAAGCCTTTGGGCAGGTGATCCAAGACAGCCCCGCGCTCTACTCGATCTGCTACAACGGCGTGTATATGCTCCCCGAAACACTGCTGACCGTGGGCGTTGCCGCGATCCTTTTGCGCATCCCGCAAATTCGGCGGGTCATTACAGCAAAGTAATAGGTGTAACACACGAGCAAAAACAGTAACCAAACAGGCGTCTTACAAAAACTTCCCTATCATATGCCTAAAAAACGCATCGTCGATATTGACGGTGCGTTTTTTGAATGGTTGCTTGCGGTTCTTCTATTTATTGGCGACAATTGAAGTTCGCATATATATTATAGCACTCATTTGAATGCTTGTCAAGCATTTATTTAAATGCCGTGGTATAATTGTAGTAATCAACAAAACTTGATTATATTTTCAACTTAGGATGGAACAAAATGATGTATATTTATCAACGGCTCAGAGATCTCAGGGAAGACAACGACAAAAAGCAAGAAGACATCGCAACGTTTTTAGAGATTACAAGACAACAGTATCAGCTCTACGAGAGCGGAAAGCGCGAGCTTCCAATGCACCATTTTGTCACGCTGGCAAAATATTATAACGTCTCACTTGATTATCTTGCAGGTCTGATCGACACACCAAAAAAGTTATATTAAGGCAATACCGCACAATTCTGATGGTGCAATTGCGCCGTTACGGATTTGTGCGGTGTTGCCTTAAATCTCAAAATGATTTCTATATTCACTTAAAAGGAGAGAGGATGGCTTTTCACCATCCTCTCTCAAACTTTAGATACAAAACTTTCAAACCATTAAATTGGCAAAATTTCTTAGCCGCTTTTTCTTTGCAGGAAAGAGGCGCAAAGAAAAAGCTACCAAAAAGAAACGCCGAAATAGGAATTTCGCCGTCTGCGGACGGCGAGAAGGGCGTTGCCCCTTCACCCCACAAACTTTTGAAAAAGTTTGATCAAAACTTTTATCCCATAGTGAAACTCGTTCATTTTTTATCTCGTGCGGCAAAGTGCCACGGCGGTTCTCGCAGGGAGATATATCCTGAGCTTGGAAAGTCCGTCGCTCTGTTTTTTTGCCGCGTAGACGTAGCTTGTGTCAACGCGGTCAAAGCCGCCAAAGCGCGATTCATCGGTGGACATCAGCACGCGGTACTTCCCCGCCGAAGGAACGGTGAGATAATACCCCTCGTAGGAATTGGTGGGACTGAAATTAAAGGCAAAGACAATGCCGCCGCGCTCGTAGACCAGCACCTGTGCGTCGGCGTCGATAAACAAGCACCGACAAGGCTTTGAAAGGATCTTTTTCTCGGTCGCCTGCGCGATCATGGCACGGTCAAACGCCTGCAGGTATCGGTATTTGAGCATTTCGTCGTCGGCAAGATGCCATTGACGGCGGCAGTAAAAATAGCTCCAGCCGTTCCCCTCTCTTGGGAAATCGATCCATTCGGGGTGTCCGAACTCGTTGCCCATAAAGTTGAGGTAGCCCTCGCCGCCAAGCGTGAGCGTCACCCAACGGATCATTTTGTGCAACGCCACGCCGCGGTCTACGGTCGGGTCATGGCTGAGCACCGTCATGTCGGTGTACATGCGGCTGTCGCAAAGACGGAACATCACGGTCTTGTCTCCCACCAACGCCTGATCGTGCGACTCCACGTATCCGATATACTTTTCCATGGGACGTCGGCTGGTCAACTCGTGCCAGATCTGCCACATATTCCAATTCTCATCTCTCTGCGTTTTGAGAAGCTTGATCCAAAGATCTGGAAGCCCCATGGCGAGACGGTAATCAAAGCCGATGCCGCCGTCCGCGATGGGAAGGCACATCCCGGGCATTGCCGACATATCCTCGGCGACCGTGACGGCACTTGGATTGATCTCTCGGATCAAGTCGTTTGCAAGCTGTAGATAGGTGATCGCCTCGGTGTCGGTATTCATCGAAAAGTACTTGGAATAGTCGGTAAACGACGTGCCAAGTCCGTGGTCGTGATAGATCATCGAGGTCACACCGTCAAAGCGGAAGCCGTCAAAGTGAAATTCATCCATCCAATATTTGAGGTTGGACAGAAGAAAGTGAAGCACCTCGTTTTTGTTGTAATTGAAAAGCTTTGTTCCCCATGCGGGATGCTCACCGCGCTCCCCCTCATGAAAGAACTGATAGGGCGTGCCGTCAAACTCTCCAAGCCCCTCTGCCGTATTCTTGACCGCATGGGAGTGTACCACGTCGAGAAGCACAGCGATCCCCATGGAATGCGCCGTATCGATCAGCTCCTTTAGCTCGTTGGGCGTTCCGTAGCGCGAGCATGCCGCAAAGAAGGACGACACCTGATAACCAAACGAACCGTAATAGGGATGCTCCATGATCGCCATGATCTGAATGGTATTATAGCCGAGATCACGGACACGCGGCAGGACGTTCTCGCAAAACTCGCGATACGTCCCGATCCCTTCCTTTTCCTGCGCCATGCCAATGTGACATTCATAGATATAGGGCGTGCGCTTGGGGGTAAAGGTCTTTTTCTTCCATTTGTAGGTCGGCTCGTCCACGATCACGCCGCACCACGCGTGCGTGAC
>JAZRIE010000002.1:0-4217 GCA_045645105.1 Eubacteriales bacterium
TAGCCCTTGGTGTAGTCGAACTTGTCCACTGCCTTCATCAGTCCAAGATTTCCCTCCTGAATCAGATCAAGGAAAAACATGCCGCGACCGACGTATCTCTTTGCGATGCTGACGACAAGACGCAGGTTTGCCTCTACCAGCTCGGTTTTTGCGGTCTCGTCTCCCGCCATCATGCGCTCGGCAAGATCCTTTTCACGCTCGTTGGTAAGAAGCGGAACCTTACCGATCTCCTTAAGATAAAGACGCACGGGGTCGTCGATCGCCAAGCCCTCCTGCTCCAGAATCCGCTCCATGTTCTCGCCCGCGCCGAATTTTTCGACGTCGTGCTCGATCTCGCTCATCTCGGCACTGGAAATATCATCACCAAAGGAAATCCCGTTATCCTCAAGCGTTTCGTAGAGCTTGTCTATACTGTCAGCGTCAAAATCCATCTCCTCAAGAGCCTCGTCAATGTCCTCGGCGGAGAGCTTGCCCTTTTTTCCCTTTTCGATCAGGGAATCAACGCTGTTCTTTTTCTCTTCCTCACTCTTTTCGGAGACCTCCTCTACCGCGTCGATTTCCTCCAGCACGTTGTCCTCGTTGGTAAACATCATGTTTTTTCTACCTTTCCTTTATGTATTTTTCTTCTTCTTTTTTTCACGCAGATAAGCAAGCCGTTGATCGAGGCTCTCCCCCTGCATCGTCTCTTTTTTCTTCGTTTCCTTCAGCACGCTCACCGCCGACCGAAAGATCTCCGGACCGTTTTGCGACAGCTGTTGTCGCGCCATTTCGGTCTTTTCGATGCGTCCCATCTCATCGGGCGTAAATTCCATACCGAGCAATTCGGGGCGCAATCCCCCTTCGCTTCGGTGCAATCGCATGATCGACGCAAATACACGGCGGTTAAACGACGTAACGAAATCCTCCTCGGACAAAGCGATCTCGCCACTCTCCACCGCACTGCGGTATTCCTCCCGCATAAGGAGCAGACCCAAGGCCGTCTCCTCGGCAGCCGTCGCGCGCGGGTCCTTGGCGGCATCGGGATTGATGCGGTCGCCAAAATTTTTAACCGACGCCTGCGCCTCACGGCTCTCCTTGACGGCGTTGGCACGCGTTTGCTTGCGCCGTATCTGCTCGACCGTGTTTTTCAGCACCTCAACGGGAAGCCCCAATTGCCCCGACGCCTGCGAAATATAGACCTCTCTCTCCACGCCCGACCAATACTCGGCGATCAGTGCGCAGACCTCATTAGAGGCTTTGATGCGATCCGACGCGACGGTCAGATCGTACCGCGACAGGATCTGCTCCGACTTATGATCGAACCCCGTGCGGCTGGACTCAAGCACCTGCCTGAAGCGATCCGCGCCAAATTTTCGGATATATTCATCGGGGTCCTTCGCGCCGTTCATCTTCAGGACACGAACGTCCATTCCGACCTCTCCGAGGATCCGCATCGCCTTGTTCGCGGCGTTTTGTCCCGCCTCGTCCGAGTCATAGGAAATGATCACCTTTTTGGTGTATTTGGAAAAGACGCGTGCGTGCTCGGGAGTGATCGCCGTGCCAAGCGTTGCCACGGCAAACTCAAAGCCTGCGGCGTGCAGGGCAATGACGTCCATATAGCCCTCGCAAAGGATCATCTTTTCGGCGCAACAGTTTTTGGCAAAGTTGAGCGCAAACAAATGCTTACTCTTTTTAAAGGCGGGGGTGTCCGACGAGTTGAGATACTTGGGCTTGGAATCGTCAAGTACGCGTCCTCCGAACGCCACGACGTTACCCGAGGGATCGATGATCGGAAAGATCACACGGTTACGAAAATAATCGTAAGCTCGTCCCGTTTTCTGACTTTTTCCGCACAGGCAGGCGGCGATCAGCTCCTCGTCGGTAAAGCCCAAGCGGTGCATATGATCGGTCAGAAGATTGAAGCTGTCGGGCGCAAAGCCCAGACCAAAATGCTTGACGGTTGCCACTGAAAGACCGCGATCTCCGCAAAAGTAGCGCATTCCCGCAGCGCCAAGGCGCTCGTCAAACAGACAGTTGCGGAAAAACTTTGCTGCCTCTAAATTCATTTCGTAGACACGGCGACGTGAAACGCCCGTGTCGGCATCACGCTGCTCGCTCTCCTTCGGAAGCGGCAGTCCCGCGCGATTGGCAAGGTACTCGACGGCATCCGGGAAGTCCAGATTTTCCGCCTTTTGCACGAACGTGATCACGCTTCCCCCTGCGTGACATCCAAAGCAGAAGAACATTTTTTTCGTGGGAGAGACCGAAAACGACGGCGTGTTTTCACTGTGGAAGGGACATCGCCCCATCAGATTGGATCCGCCCCGCTTGAGCTCTACGTAGCGACCGACAAGCTCTTCAATATCGGTGCGGTCCACGACCTCCTGTATAAAATTTTCGGAAAATCTCATACTCAGTTACTCCATACCTTTGGGATAAATAGCTCTTTATAGGTCTCGATCGCGTAGCGGTCGGTCATGCCCGAAATAAAGTCGCATACACACCGCTCCACACCATCGTGATCGATATTGTTCCGATAAAGTGCAGGCATTCCCTCGGGATGCTTGACGAAATAACCGAACAGCTGTCCGATCATTTCCTTGGCGCGTCCGTCCTGCGCCTTTGCCACGGGGTTGGTGTAGACCTCCGCGAACATAAAGGCACGCAAGCGATCGGTCGCCTCCTGAACCTCGGGCGACATACGGATCTCGTTTCGGTCGATGCTGTTCTGAACGATCGACGAGACCATCGTATTGATCCGCTGACTGTGCGTCTCCCCCAAGATCCCACGCAGATCCTTTGGAATATCCTCGGTGGAGAGGATGCCCGCGCGGCAGGCGTCGTCGATGTCGTGGTTGATGTATGCAATACGGTCGGCGAACTTGATGATCACACCCTCGAGCGTGGAAGCCATACACTTGCCCGTGTGGTTGACGATCGCGTCGCGCACCTCCCACGTCAGATTTAGTCCCTTACCGTTGTTCTCCAATTTTTCGACCACGCGAATGCTCTGTTTGTAGTGCGTAAAATCCTTGGAGTACAGCTCCTGCATCGCATCCTCGCCCGAATGTCCGAAGGGCGTGTGTCCCAGATCGTGTCCCAGAGCCGCCGCCTCGGTCAGGTCCTCGTTCAGTCGCAGACTCCGCGCAATGATCCGCGCGATCTGCGTGACCTCCAACGTATGTGTCAGACGCGTGCGGTAGTGGTCGCCCTTGGGGGCTAAAAAAACCTGCGTTTTGTTCATCAGACGACGGAAGGATTGCGAATGAATGATACGGTCGCGGTCGCGCTGAAACTCGGTGCGCATGTCGCATGGCTCTTGCGGAAAATCCCTGCCGCGCGTGCTTGCCGTTAAAAAGGCATAAGGCGAAAGCGTAGCTCTTTCGCGTTCCAAAAACGTTTCTCGTATCGTTGACAAAACGGCACCTCCCAACACAAAAATCCTTTTTCTACTTTTAATATACGCAAAAAATTGCGGATTTACTTTTTTTCTGCAAAATTTGTGGGAGAACTCTCAAAAAAAGTTCTCCCAAAACGATTTTATCGGTAATCGAACCGCTTTCCGCGCACCACAGCCGTATCGCGTCCGCCGCTCAGCTCCTGAATGAAGCGAAACAGATCGTCCACGACCGTGTCCTTGACCGAAAACAGAAGCTTTACACGGTCGGTAAACTGCGTGTCGTCAGTGATCGCGCCAAAGCGCGGCAGCTCGGCAAGATACCGCTGATAATCCGAATAGGAGCAATTCAGCTCCAATTCGGTATACTGCTCGTAAGTAATGATATGCGCCGCCTCAAGCGCGAGCTTTGCCGTATGAGAATAGGCGCGTACCAAGCCGCCTGCTCCGAGAAGGATACCGCCGAAATAGCGCGTGACCACCACGACGGCATCGGTCACGCCCGACTTGCGGATCGTGTCCAACACGGGAACGCCCGCTGTCCCCTGCGGTTCTCCGTCATCGGAATACCGCGCAACGATCTCGCCCTTCATCAGATACGCCCACACGTTGTGCCGCGCATCCATATAAGCACTTTTCTGTTTTTTGACATACGCCTGCGCTTCTTCCTCGCTTCTCACGGGGATCGCGTGACCGATAAACACCGATTTTTTCTCGACGAACTCTGCAACGCCCTCGCGCTCCAGCGTCGTGTATAATACCGTTTCTGCCATTTCTTTTTTCCTCACCATTATCATATGGGGCTCTGCCCCATACCCCGTCCAAAAAACTTTTGAAAAAG
>JAZRIE010000003.1:0-5992 GCA_045645105.1 Eubacteriales bacterium
ATACCTGCCTTGGTGGAAGCAACGTTGACCGACGAGCAAACGTTACTCGTCGTCGCAAGTGCCTCGGGAATTACCGAGATCATATTGCGCGCACCCTCGGTCATGCCCTTTTGCACAAGCGCCGAGAAGCCGCCGATAAAGTTGATACCGAGCGTATCTGCCGCGCGCTGAAGTGTCTCTGCGATCTTGATGTAGCCCTCGGGCGAGGACGCGCCGCCGATCAGCGACACGGGCGTGACCGATACGCGCTTGTTGACGATCGGAATTCCGTACATCTTTTCGATCTCAGCACCCGTCTCGACCAGATGCTCGGCTTTTTTGGTGATCTTGTCGTAGATCTTTTGACAGAGTCGGTCGTTGTCCTCGCTGACGCAATCCCACAGAGAGATTCCCATGGTGATGGTACGAATGTCGAGACACTCCTCCCGAATCATGTTGATAGTTTCTAAAATGTCCTGCGTATTCAGCATGTCGGCATCTCCTTAAATATGGTGCATGGTATTGAAGATATCCTCGTGCATCGCATGGATCACGAGATTCTTGCTTGTTCCCAACAGCTCAAGCGCATCGACAAACGCCGAAAAATCCTTGTTCAGCTTACTGATATCCGCCAGCATGATCATCGCGAAATACTCACCGATGACACTCTGTGTAATATCCAAAATGTTTGCGCCGTGATTGGCGCAAACGCCTGCGACCTCTGCGATAATGCCAACGGTATCCTTGCCTGTTACGGTAATGACTGCTTTCATGTTTTCAAGACCTCTCTTTTTTATTCGTTTTCGTCCTTCTCCGTTTGTCGAAAGACCAATAATTTGCTGATAATATAGTTCAGAACGACCACCAAAACGGCAGCGATCAGCTTGACGGCGTATTTATTGAGTCCCAGCCAATCAAAGAAGATCGCAACCAACACCTCCTGCAAAAGGAAGGTGATCACACGCCCTCCCGCGAAGGTGCAAAGCTCGCCCATGATCGCCACGACGCCCCTTTGCCGACTACGGAATACCCAGATGCGGTTGGTGATATACGCGAACAGAACCGCCGACACCCACGCGATCACGTTTGCCCCGTGGATCACGAATACGTTCGCGTCGATCGCCGTCCCCCAAACGCGGTAAAGCAAAAAGCTTACCGCCCAATCCACCACCGTGGTCAACCCGCCAAAGATCAGATACAGCAGCTGCTCACGGTAGCGGGCGCATAACGCCTTGATTTTTGCGATCATATCAGTCGATCTTATAGGTCGTGCCGTCCTTGGTGTCGATCAGCGTCACGCCCTTGGCGGAAAGCTCGGCACGGATGCGGTCTGCCTCGGCGTAGTTCTTTGCCTTCTTGGCTTCCTTGCGTGCCTCGATCATTTCCTCGATCTCGCGGACGAAGGGATCGTCGGACGGTGCTTTTTCATCCTCTGCGTTCTTATCCGCGTTCAGCTTTGCGGCGTTCTCCAAAAGATTCAGGCAAAGCACCTTGTCAAAGTCTGCAAGCAGGGCTCTCTTGGTCGCGCCGTTTGTATTTGCCTTGAGTACGTCGTAAACCGCCGTCACGGCAAGCGAGGTGTTCAGGTCGTTGTCAAGTGCCTTTACAAAGCTTGCCTTCTGTGCGGCAAATGTCTCTGCGTCCACTTCACCGCCTTCGTCAAGAGCGGCAATGCGCGCGATCAGCTTGTTGTAGGCGACCTTGGCGTTGTCCATGTTCTCCCACGAGAACACGAGCGATTTGCGGTAGTGGGATTGCAGGCAGAAGAAGCGGTAGACCATGGGATCGTAGCCCTTTTCGGTCAGGAGCGACACGGTGAGGAACTCGCCCTTGGACTTGCTCATCTTGCCCGAATTGGTGTTCAGGTGCAGGACGTGTACCCACCAATTGCACCACTTGTGACCGAGATACGCCTCAGACTGTGCGATCTCGTTGGTGTGGTGCGGGAATGCGTTGTCAATTCCGCCGCAGTGAATATCCAACCGCTCACCGAGATGCTTCATGCTAATACAGGAACATTCAATGTGCCATCCGGGGTATCCGACGCCCCAAGGGCTATCCCATTTCAGCTCCTGATCGTCGAATTTTGACTTGGTAAACCAAAGGACAAAGTCTGCCTTATTGCGCTTGTTGCCGTCCTCCTCGACGCCCTCGCGCACACCAACTGCAAGATCCTCCTCCTCAAAATTGTGGAAGGCATAGTACTGCGCAAGCTTTGAGGTGTCGAAATAAATGTTGCCACCCGCCTCGTAGGCATAGCCCTTTTCGATCAGCGACTCGATCACGCGGATAAACTCGTCGATGCACGAGGTTGCAGGCTCCACCACCTCGGGACGACGGATATTGAGTGCCTTGCAGTCCTCAAAAAACTTTTCGGTGTAGGACTGCGCGATCTCCATGACCGTCTTCTTCTCGCGCTTAGCCCCCTTGAGCATCTTATCCTCGCCCGTGTCGGCATCCGAGGTCAGGTGTCCCACGTCGGTAATGTTCATCACGCGCGTGACCTCATAGCCCGCATAGCGCAGATAGCGGTCGAGAATATCCTCCATGATATAGGTGCGCAGGTTTCCGATATGCGCAAAATGATAGACCGTAGGACCGCAGGTATACATGCTTACCTTACCCGCCTCGTTCGGTATAAATTCGTCCTTGGTTTTTGTAAGTGAGTTATATAAATACATAAGTTTGTTTGCGAGAAAAACATTCTTTGGAATGTTTTTCTACGCCCCCTTTCTTCACAAATGTTCGTCAGATAAAAGTGCAGTGTTATTTTTTCTTTCCTTGTGGCTTTTCTCCATTGTCTATTTCAGCCAAAACGGGAATAGCGGTTGCATTGAGCGATGTAACGACCGATTTACCTATTCTTTCCTCTAAATTTTTTCTGGCCGCACCTGCCACTTGCCCACCCTGCCTTGCAATCACTTTACTTTCGTCAAGCGTAGTTGGGTTATTCGCCTTGGATATTTCGGTGGTGGAAACCTCTGCCAACATATTCAAAACCAGCTCCAAATTGGTCATATTGTCGCGCAGGCTTTCCTTTTTCAAATTCTTAAGCTGTTTGTATTCACGCGTAGTCAGTCCCGACCACGCACGCGTAATTTCATCGGTCAGAACTGCGTATTCCAATCCCTTTTGGATACCGGTACGATCCCATTCATCGGTAAGGCTTTTTCTCACCTCAATAGACTTCATGCGCTGATTGATCCATCCCTCGGAATATCCCTTTTGACGGTAAATATCCACTGCACGCTCAAACGCCTTTTCCGGATCAGCGATCTCCTCCAATCGCTCCGAGCCGATTCTTGCCAACCACATTTTAAACGGTTCTGCTTTTGGAGAAGGTATAGACTGGATCAAACGAAGGATGCCTTGGGTATCAGCCGCAGAAATCTTTCTCCTTTTTCCGTCTGCCGTAGGCATTTCAACAGGGGTACAAATTGTACCCCACTTGCTTGCCAGCTCGGGATCTCTGCTTCTCATCTTTTTAATGTATTGCTTTGGATCGATACTGTCCGTCAACGCCGATACGACATCGGACACGGAAAAATACCAGCTTTGCTCTTCTTCATTCCATGCTGTCCGTATTTCCTTATTTTGAAACAGCTTCATGCTTTTTTCCACCATGATCATTTCCTCTGCGGCTTCTTCTTTTTTGCCACGGCATAGCCGAATTTTCCAAGACGCTTGCCAAGCTCAAAGTATTCACCGTGCGCATAGGCAACCAGCCCCGCGCGGGCAAGATGCAGCTTTCCGTCATCGTCAAGCAAGGTCTCGTCCACGTCCACCGCCACGATGTCGGCAAGGAACATATCGTGCGAGCCGAACGGCACGATGTCGGTCACGCGACATTCCAACACCAACGGACTTGCCGCAAGGATCGGACAATCGATCTCGCTTGCGCGCTCCTTTTCGAGCTTGCACCGCGCGAATTTATCGACCTTAGCCCCCGTAAAGACACCGCACCAATCGGCGGCGCGTACCAATTCCTTTGTGGTGGTATTGATGGCAAATACGCCGCTTTTTTTGATCATCTCATAGGAGTGACGCGACGGGCGCACCGAAATATAGGTCTTTGGCGGATCGGAATTGACGATTCCCGTCCACGCCACGGTCAGCACGTTATCGTGCTCTCCGTCCGAGCAGGTCACCATTGCGGGCGGCACGGGAGAGAGCAGAGTACCTCCGCGCCATTTTACTTTTGCCATTGCTCACACCTCGCAATCCTATAGAAGTATAATTTATTATATTATTATATCATAGTGAACTTTTCTTGTCAAGATGCAAGATGGGGGAAGTTCAAAAAAAGCGCAAAAAGAGAAGCCGGAACCTTGCGAAAAGGCACGTGCTTCCCTTTTTATTGCTTGCGCGATCGCGCTCAGATCACCGTATGTCTCTTGATCTTCTTAGAGGTCGTTTTTTCAAACGGCTCGTAGCGGAACTCCACCTGACGGATCTGCTTGTAGCTGACAAGCTTTTTGTTCAGCTTCTTGATCTGCGCGTTCACGGTCTCCTCGATCTTCTCGTGATCGTTCTGGTCCTCAAACTTGTCAAGCTGAGGATAGACCACGGCGGTCAGAACCAGCTCCCCGCTTTGAATGTCGCGGCGACCCAGCACCACCGATTCGGCAACCGTTTCGAGCGTTGCAAGATACTCCTCGATCTCCTCGGGGAAGACGTTCTTGCCGTTGTCGGAAATGATGACGTACTTTTTGCGTCCCGTGATAAAGATGTAGCCGTCCTTATCCATGTATCCGACGTCACCCGTGCAGAACCAGCCATCCTCGGTAAAGACGCGCGCGGTCTCCTCGGGGTTCTTGTAGTATCCGAGCATCACGTTGTCGCCCTTGACCTGGATCTCACCCTCAACAAAGCCCTTATCGTTGCGGTGATCCGCCTCAATGCGAACCTCGCAGCAAGGAACTGCAGGACCGACCGAGCCCTTTTTGGGCGCGTAGTAGGGGCTGACAGCGATCAGGGGAGAACACTCGGTAATGCCGTAGCCCTCGTAAATGTCGATGCCAAATTCCGCGAAGATATCGACCATTTCGGGATTGAGCGGTGCGCCGCCGCAGACGATCTTGTTCAGATTTCCGCCAAACGCCGCCGTGACCTGCTTGAAGAAGGTCGAGCGAAGGTCGAAGTTCAGCTCGCGGAGTGCGCGGGAGATCTTGGTCAACGCCTTGAGCGCCTGATCCTTTCCGCCCTTCTTTGCTTCCTCCCAGATCTTTTTGTTCATGGTGTTGACGAACAGAGGCACCAACACAAGTCCCGTGGGCTGGAACAGCGCAAAGTTTTTCATCACGCGCTTAAGACTGTCGTTGATGGCAATATTCATACCGTAGTTCAGTCCCGCAAGCATGATACAAAGCTCGTAGGTGTGGTGAATCGGAAGCACCGAGACGATCGAGTCGTCTGCCGAGAAGTCAACCGTCTCGCACGCCGCGTTTGCCGCAGAGACAATGTTTTTCTCACTGAGTGCCACGCATTTGCTGGTTCCCGTCGTTCCCGACGTAAAGAGCATTTCCGCCATACGTCCAAGATCGGTGGGATCGGGAAGCTCATAGCCCGCCTTCAGCGCGTCATCGCCCATATCCATCAGATTGGAATACGGCAACACGTAGGGACGATCCTCCCACGTTCCCTTGTCGGGATCCATCGGGATCTGCGTTTTTACGGTAGGATGCCTCTCTGCCAGATCGGCAAATTTTTCATTGAAGGAATGCGAATAGACGATCGCGTCCACCTCTGCGAATTCCAAGAAGCCCTTGATCTGCTCTACGTCCAGCTCGCGATCCATGGGAACGGCAATACCACCCGCCGCGATCGCCGCAACGTATGAGCTGACCCATTCCACCGAGGTCTCACCGATGACAGCAATCCGCTTGCCCGCAAGACCTGCCGCCTGATAGCCTGCCGCTTGCTGTAGCATTTTTGCCGAAAGATTGCGGTAGGTTAAGGACAGCAGATTGTGCTGACGGTCAAAATAACGGTACGCCGTGCGGTCACCGAATTT
>JAZRIE010000004.1:0-2034 GCA_045645105.1 Eubacteriales bacterium
GCCTCGGGCATGACGGTATGATTGGTATAAGAGACCGTGCGGGTGACAATGTCCCACGCGTGATCCCACGAGAAGAAATAGTCGTCCACGAGGATACGCATCAGCTCGGGAATACAGAGCGCAGGGTGGGTGTCGTTGATGTGAATGGCGACCTTATCGGGCAGGTTTTCGAGTGTTCCGAAGACCGCCATATGGTCGCGGATAATGCTCTGCACCGATGCGGAAACGAGGAAATATTGCTGGCTCAGACGGAGCAGCTTACCCTCGGTATGATTGTCGGAAGGATACAGCACCTTGGAGATGATCTCGGCGTTGGTGCTTTCCTCAAGCGCCTTGGTGTACTGTCCTTGCGTAAACAGTCCCATGTTGAAGTTCTGAATGTCGCGCGCCTTCCAAAGACGAAGCTGGCTGACCGCCTCACTGTTCGCGCCCGAAATCATCATATCGTAGGGAACGGCTTCCATCTCCTCAGCGTCCTCGTAAAGGATCTCACAATGTCCGTCCTTCCAATTCTCCTTCACGCGTCCGCCAAAGCGCACCTTGTAGATGCGGTCGGTGCGCGGAACCAGCCAGACCTCACCGCCGGGCAGCCACACGTCGGGAAGCTCCACCTGCATACCGTCCACGATCATCTGCTTAAAGAGACCGTATTCGTAACACAGGGAGAATCCCGTTGCGGGATAATCGAGCGAGGAAAGCGAATCCATAAAGCAGGCGGCAAGTCTGCCAAGCCCTCCGTTTCCAAGACCTGCGTCAGGCTCGCATTCGTAAAGATCGTCAAGTGAAAATCCAAGCTGCTTGAGTGCCTTTTCGTATGCTCCCGCAAGTCCGAGATTATTCAGATTGGTCTTGAGCGAGCGACCCAGCAAAAATTCCATGCACATATAGTAGACACGCTTAGCACCCGCGCGGTTGACCTTCTTTTTATAGACCGATCGTTTATCGCTGAGGATGTTACGCACGGTAATTGCCGCCGCCTTGTAGACCTGCTCACGCGAAGCCTCTGCCGCCGTGCAGCCGAAGTGTCGCTTCAGAACGCCCTCGATCTCTTCCTTGACTTGGGCACTGTTAGGGTTGTAGTTCATTGTGGTACCTCCGTGGTTTTTCGTCCTTCTCCAAGGACGCGATAAGTGGTTGTTTTACAGCTCGCTGTAAAGCTCTGTATATTTTTTCGCCGAAGCATCCCATGAGAAATCGGTCTTCATGATCTGAGAGACGAATTTCTTGCGCTTTTCGGTGTCCCGCCAAAGCTCCAGCGCGGCGCAGGTGCGCTCACGCAGCTCATCGGCAGAGTAGTTGGCAAAGGTAAAGCCGTTGCCGTGCAAGGTCTTTTTCTCTTCCCAATAGGGCTTGATCGAATCGTACAGACCGCCCGTTTCACGCACAACGGGGATCGCGCCGTAGCGAGATGCGATCATCTGCGAAAGGCCGCACGGCTCGCTCTTGGACGGCATGAGGAAAATATCGGTTGCCGCGTAGATGCGCTTGGAAAGGTCACGGTCGTAGGTGATCAGCGCGCGCACCTTGTCGGGGAAGCTGTTTTGCAGATCGGTGAAGAATTGCTCGTAGTGGCTCTCTCCCTTGCCGAGCACCACCAACTGTACGTCGTTGTGCAAAACGATATCGTAGATGCAACCCGCGATCAGGTCAAGTCCCTTGTGCGCGGCAAGACGCGAGATCACCGAAAGGATCGGCACGTCCCCGCGTTCGGGAAGTCCCGTCTCACGCTGAAGTGCAAGCTTGTTCTCGACCTTGCCTGCCATACTGCGAACCGAAAAGTGCGCGGCGATCGCAGGGTCAGTCTTGGGATCGTAATACTCGTAATCGATGCCGTTGAGAATGCCGCGAAGCTTGCCCGCGTTCGCATTCAGGCAGAAATCGAGACCGTGCGCAAAAGCAGGTGTGCGTATCTCCTCGGCGTAGCGCGGACTGACCGTGGTCACGCGGTCAGCGCATTCAATCGCCGCCTTCATCAGGTTGATGCATCCGCTATGCTCCATAAGCGTATGCTCGTTCTCGCCCAGCGCGAAGACA
>JAZRIE010000005.1:0-8461 GCA_045645105.1 Eubacteriales bacterium
AGAACTACGAATGGACTGATATGTACGAGGGCTTTGCAAAGACCGCCGAGGAGGAGGGCTTTACCGAGCTTGCGAGAAAGTTCCGTCTCGTCGCCGCGATTGAAAAGCATCACGAGGAGCGTTATCGTGCCCTTTTGAAGAACGTTGAGACCGCCACTGTTTTTGAGAAGAGCGAAGTCAAGGTATGGGAGTGCCGTAACTGCGGACACATTATGGTCGGCACCAAAGCCCCCGAGGTATGCCCCACCTGCGCCCATCCGCAAAGCTACTTCGAGGTACACGCCGAAAATTACTGATCTTAAGCATTTCCTTGGGGGACCTTCAAATGGGTCTCCCAAGCTTTTTGTGGTGCAACCGCCTCGCCTCTATCTCTTTTTGTAAAAATCGCAAAATGCACAAAACACTTTTTTGCAGATCCTCTTGACTTTTCAACAAGTAACTGATATAATTAAAGTATCAATTAGATTCAGGAGGACTTCACATGAACAACACCCCAATCTTTACCTCGATCAATGATGCCAAGTACAAAAACATGCGCGTTTCTCTACTTGCGATTGTCATCTTTTCCGCTATCAATCTGATCTCCATTACTCTTACCCAAACCTATTTTCTGTTTTCTGCATATCTGCCTCAGCTTTTGGCAATAGAGGGATACGCGTTGTATCTCGAAACTGAGCTTGCCGCGTTTCCCATCATCATGGGTCTGATTGGCTTTGTTACCGTCATCCCCTACTTCGTTTGTTGGATTTTCTCCAAAAAACATATTGGTTGGATGATTGGTGCTTTAGTGATGTTCTCACTGGATACGCTCCTGTTCCTTCCCGATTTCCTTATGTATTTGCTGGGCGGCGACTTTTCCATGCTGTTGGATCTCGCTTTCCACGTTTACGCACTGGTCTCCATTGCAATGGGTGTCAGCTACGGCTTAAAAGCCAAGAAGGAAGCCGCAACTGCCGCCGAAGCGATCCCCACAATGGCAGATGCAATGGTTGAAAACGGTACGGACTACACGTCTGCTTGTGACGATACGTTTGCTGATTTTCAACGCACAGTAACTGTCTCGCGCAAAAAATCCTTTGTTGGATGTGCGATCCCGATCATCATCTACGCCAACGGCAAGGAGGTCTGCCGTCTCAAAAACGGAGAAAGTCAGACCGTTACGGTCAGCGCAAATTCCTTTGAGCTTGGCGCAACCCTTTCCAACGGTCTTGGCGCAGGAAGCACCATGGTTCCCGAAGGAACGACCGCACTTACCTACCAAGCCGTCATTAAATCGGGCATGATGGCAAGCCGCGTTGTGCTGACACAGATGTCGACTGTAGAATAAACCTATACGTTTTGCAAAACAGGAACTACCTCGCGGCAGTTCCTGTTTTCTTTTTTATTTCGTCTTACAGCATCCTCTGTCCATTGATGCACAGCGCAAAGCGCAAACCGAGCGTTTCGGCGGCTTTGCGGCAGAGGATCATTCGCGTCAGAAAGATCTCAAAATAATCCATCACCGTACCGTATTGCGTGTCAATGGTCAGGTCGAGCAGGACGGCGGATCGGTCGTCATCCAGGGTCAGCTCGGCGCGCGTGACCGAATAGTTGACGCGGTCGTGAATATCAAAGGTAGAAACGTCCTGATTACGCACGCGGCTTCTGCGAACGTCGGATTTGTCACCCAAGATCAGCGCGGCGGCAATGGGATTGACGGGAACACCCGTTCCCTCATCGTGATTTCCGATCGCGGTGACCACGGTGGAAAGATCCTCGGCGCACATGCCCATGCGGTCGAGCAATCGGAACGCCATGATCGCGCCGCTCTGTGAATGATCCACGCGGTTGACCAAATTTCCAATATCGTGAAGATACGCCGCAATCTGCGCCACCTCAACGTCGTGCGCGGAATATCCAAGCGCGCCAAGCAGGTATTTTACGGTCTCCGCAACCTTGCAAACGTGCGCAAAGCTATGCTCGGTATAGCCCAACGCGCGCAACGATTCGTCCGCGCGCGTAATATAGGTCTTGATCTCCTCGTTTCCTCTCAGCTCCTCGTAGGTCAGCATATCGGATCCTTTCTTTGCGTTATTTTGATACTATTATCGGTCGATCTCGCTCCACTTACTCATGGGAACGACATCATAGACCTTTTGCGCGGGCGACTCTCCCGCCTCGATCAGACGGCATACCACCGCCATGCGCACACGCTCCTTGACCAAGACGCGAATAGTCAGACGCGTATAGTCGGTCCCCTCGACGGTCTCGGTAACAAACCGCGCGGGCGAGCCGATGCCGCAGAGCTTGCAGGCAAGTGCTTTTCCGTTTTGAGTCAACCTTGCGGCTCTGCCGCTTCCATTGAGCTTGACCTCGGCACGAGTCCAGACAGACCATACCACCTCAGCCTCATGCGCAAGCGTCAATTCGTCCTGAATGACCGCCACACTGCGTCCTTCGGTCAGCATCACGCCGCGCTTGCCACGCAGAATGGCATCGTTGGTCGTGGTCATGTCCACCACGGCGTAGGCGCGATCGGGTGAACTGCGCATCTCGATCAAGGGAGCGATCGCGTCAGGATTTTGGTCGGGCGCGGGGGCTTCTGTAGGATCGATCACAAGCGTGTTCTGACCCTCGGCACGACGACGCGTCATGATGGGAAGCGTCTCGTCTCCGCCCGTTTCGACGAAGAATCGCTCACCGCCCATATCAAGGATCACGCTGCCCGCATCCAGATCTCCTCCAGCCTCGTGGTTTCTGCCGCCGTGAAGACCCACAAACGCCGAATCATGCTCCCAGCCTGCGCGCATCATAGCAAGCCCCGCACGGCGCGAGACGGCATCAAGCGGCAGGTAAGGCGTCATTTCGGCATCAATGGGCTTGTAGAACAAAATATCAAAGGGGCTTATCTGCTTTGCGCCCGACAGGATCTGTCGGCGGCGCATCCACGCGGGAACACTGTCGCCCGTGCGCGCGCTAAACCACGAAAGGATCGAGGTATCCACGTTCTCTGCCGCACAGTTGTGGTAATTCCACACGCCGTTTGTCGTCTCTGTGTGGATCGGGAAATACGCCGATGCCAAAAATCCGGGAGCAGAAGCCAAACCGTAATCGGTTCCGCAGGCTTTTTCAAGCATGGCAACAGCAAGAGCCAGCGATCGACAGCTTCTTTCCCATGCCGCAAGGCTTTCGGGATGACCGCCGTCGGGCGCGTATGCGGCAAAGCAAGGCTCGACGTTGCGCAAAATGCGGTCGATCAATTTATACGCGGTCTGCGGATAGACGTCGGCAAGTGCTAACGAGGTTGCAAGCATACCCGCATTGACCTCAGCCCCCACGGTACTGCCTGCGCGCCACATACGGTGCTTTCCGTCGTAGGTCTCGAGCATAGGACGCATCGCGTTGCGGAGCAAGCCTCTCTCCACGGTCGCCTTTCTGCCCTCGCTCCAAACGTGGCGGCACCAATCGTAACCGATCGATACGGCAAGTGCCACGCAAGCCGTAGTCGAAGCCGACTCGTTCCCCCACGCATCAAGACGCGAGAGTGCCTCACATTCGACGGCAACACGCTCGGAATAGACCTTATCTCCCGTCACACGGTACAGCATAGAGAAAGCAAGGATCGCATCGGACGAGGCTTGCAGATTCTCGGTGGAGTCGTCGGCCGCGGGCTCTTTTTCATATGCGGTCGAGCCGACAACGTAGTCCTTTTTCAGAAGCTCGACGTAGCTTTTCAGTTCTCCGTCGGTCTTCGCGTCACGGCGGAGCTGCATCAGCTCGTCAAAGCTTGCAAGGAGTCTGCCACGCGCGGGATTGGGAAAGCGACGGTGCAGGTCATTCAGTACACGGTCGGCATCGGGACGCACGAAGGTGACGTCAGAAACAAGCTGCCAGATCAGCGACTCGTCGCGCGCGCTTTCGTAAATGCTCTTGCGGTTGGAAAGTACGATCAGCCCCATGGGATCGACAAAGCATTGCCGCCAATGGAAGAAGGACTTAACGTACTCGGACGGAAAGAACAGAGTTCCCCCCACGACTGCGGGATAAAAATTGAGGGATTGCGCCTCGCCGTCCACCAAAACGCGGTCGGAGCCGCCCGTAAATACGTATTTCTTACGGCGGTAAGTAAACGAAAGCGAGGGGGCTATGGTGTCCACCACAGCGGAACGTGCGATCCCTGCGGCAACGGGTGCCATGGGAATCCAAAGAATACCGTCTTTTTCAAAGGGCTTTGCGATCGATCCGTCGGGGGTATTGGCAATGCGCTTTCGATCGACGATCGAAAAATTACCCGTGCGCGAGAAGACCGCCGCCCCCTTCAATTCGGGTGCTGACAGATACAGAGGCGGAGCGGAATCTTCCCAACCGAACAAGCCGTCCAAATACAAAACTGTATCGGCGTGATTGGCTTGTCCGCCTGCCACGCAGTCAAAGCATACGCTCTGCACACTCTCAAAGCCCGCGGGATCACCCACGGCACGCATAAACGGAAGCTCTACGCGATAGCTGTTCCAGCCGTCGCGCGTGATCGGGAAGGTCATCTCATAGCCGTTTTTACCGTCGCCCTGCTCGCTATTGTCAAGCATCATCGAGAACGATCCGCCAACGCCCGCCACCGAAAAGACCGAAAACGTCAGGTATCGGCAGGCGGAAAGCTCGGTACCACTGATGGGAAGCACCGCACGCGTGGAGTCGGCAAAGCGCCACGCCGCCGTCATATGCGCGCTCTTGCGGTGGATCGAATCGGGCGAAAGACCCGCCCCCACGATCATATCATAATCATTCATATTAACCAAGACCTGCGACTCGCCAATCTCGATTTGGTCCACACAAGCCTTCAAATTCTTTTTCATGCTTTCAAATATCCTTTCCTTTAAGATTGAAACAGACGGTACAGATAGGCACGGAGCATTGCCGCTTCCTTGTAGTAATATCCATTCCAAGAGAGATGGATCACGTCCTGTGACGACCCCGACGCTGCTCGAAAGTCATCGGTGTCATTGATCGCAACGTAATTCGGGAGAAGATAGACCTCCTCCTGCTCGCGATCGGCAAATGCCTCATAAAGATACTCATAATAGGCAAACTGCTTGGCGCGCAAGCCCTGCAAATAGCTCTGTGTATGCCCCATGGCAGATGTGGGGGAAAGATACTCGGTCATCACAAAGATTTTGATCTCCTTGCCCCGCGCGTTCGCGTAGTCCCTGATCGACGACACCATGCGCCCTATATTTTCCACCGACGTCTGCGAAAAATTGTCGTTCGCGCCGAGATTGATTACCACAAAATCGGGGGCATCATAGCCTTGTTGCTCCATGTAATAGGAAAAATCAAAGGTCTCTGAAGCGGGGTTGTAAAACGCGTTTTTCAGATTCCCCTTTTCGGACTTGGTCAGATAGTCCTCGGTGCTCCAACCCGCGCGCCCCTCGTGACGGTAGCCGTCGGCGGTTTGAAAACTGCCGATCAGACTGATCTTGGGTGAATAATAACCGAGCGCACCTGCGATCGTTCCGTCCGAAATGCGGCTGTCTCCGATGAGAAGCCCCGTTTGCGACAGACTGCTTGGCTTTTCCACCACGGTAACGATCGCGGCACGGTCTGCGACCTGCTCCCATTTTCCGTCGATCAGAAGCTCCAAGCGAAGGAGCAGGATCTCGGTCTCATTTGGGTGCGGCGTCGCGTCCTGATCGTTGCGCCACGCGGGCGTGATCGAGATCGACTCGTTCTCCACGGTCTCCACCGTACCGCCGCCCGAATAGGTAAGGCTGACGCGCATATCCTCGGTGCGCTCCAAAATGATCTGATCGACACATACCGTCGATTTGACACCCTTGACCATTACAAGCTGTGACGGCATATGAATGTCGGGGATCTCCACATCGGGAGTCGGCGGTGTGACGGGGGTACCTTCCATGATATTGCCCGCGTCGATCAGCCGACCGTTGGTCAGAAGGATCAACAAATGACCGTTTTCACCAATGCGGATATTTTCAATTCCGACACCGTCTTTGCCAACAGCTCCCTGCACCACCAAAGAGAGGAGCCATTCATTGACCGTCCCCTCAAAGCCGTTTTCCACGGCGATCTCATACGCGCTTTTTCCGTCGTGTCCATCAAGACCGTCAAGTCCGTTCAATCCGTCGGCACCATCGGCACCGTCAGCCCCATTCTTTCCGTTCAGTCCTTCAATGATAAAGACAAGCTCTCCTTGCGCAAGAATTGCCGCAAGAAGGGCGGCTATGATGATCCCCACAACCAAGAGGGCGATCAGCAATCCCCTTGCGCGTTCAGGTCGTTTTTTCATAGGCATCCTACCTGCGAGAGGAAGCGCAGAAACGCAGTTCTTCCCTCGGGCGTGCACTTGTAAACACCTGCATCCTCAAGAACCGCCTCAAAGGTTCTGCCGATCTCGTACTGAAGGATCTCGGTCACGTTTTCCTTGGCAAACGTATACTTGTCCGCAAAGGAAGCCACCCAATCTGCGTGCTTGGCGATGCGCTCGTCCGCAGCAATGTCAGCCCCCTCGGTCAAGGCAGTCGCCAGAAGCTCGATTTCTGCCTTCAATCTCGACGGCAGAACAGCCAAGCCCATGACCTCGATCAATCCGATATTTTCCTTTTTGATATTGTGCTTGTCAGCGTGCGGATGGAATACACCCAAGGGATTTTCGGGCGTGGTAATATTATTACGCAGTACCAGATCCAGCTCGTAGTCGTCGCCGCGACGGCGCGCGATCGGCGTGATCGTGTTGCCGTCGGTCTCGGCATAAATGCCTGCGTCGGGATCAGAATACGACCGCCATGCGATAAGGATCTTATCGGCAAGCTCGATCAGAGCATCCTTGTTGGGAGAGGTCAAACGAATGACCGACATGGGCCACTTGACGATCCCGCCGCGAATATTGTCAAAGCCCTCGAAGCAAAGCTCGCGCTCGAGCTCGGCACGCTCCATCGCAAACGTGTAGCAGCCCCCTTGCATATGGTCGTGTGTCAGGATCGAGCCGCCCACGATGGGCAGATCGGCATTGGAGCCGAGAAAATAGTGCGGAAAAACGGTAACAAAATCCAATAGCTTTACAAAGGCTTGGCGGTCGATCTTCATGGGCGTGTGATTTGCCGAAAGCGCGATGCAATGCTCGTTGTAGTAGACGTAGGGCGAATACTGCAGGAACCAATCCTGCCCCGCCATGGTGATGGGAATGAGACGGTGCGACTGTCTTGCCGCCTGCGTCATGCTTCCCGCATAGCCCTCGTTCTCGCGGCAGATGGCACACTTTGGGTATCCCGTCTGCTTTTGCGTTTTGGCGGCGGCGATCGCCTTGGGATCCTTTTCGGGCTTGGAAAGATTGGACGTAATGTCAATGTCGCCGTATTTGCCACTATAGACCCATTTGAGATCCTTTTTGACACGGTATGTACGAATGTAATCAGAGGCACAGCTGATATGATAATACCAATCGGTCGCGCGCTTTGGTGACTCGGCATAGAGACGGTTGAACTCGCGCACGATCTCAGAAGGACGGGGGGTGAGTATCCCCATCAGCTTGGTGTCGAAAAGGTCTCTGCCGACGATCCCACGGTCGGGAATGATCCCGTTCTCTATCGCATAGTCGCAAAGAGACGCGAGGATATCCTCAAGGGACATTTGCGAGGGCTCGCCATCGGTCGGTTCAAATGCGGCAACGCCAAGCTCTTCCATCAGTCGGTTGCGGCAAAAGACACGGTCAAGAGGATCGATCAGTCCATTGTTCTCCGCATAATCTAACAGCAAAGCAATCAAATCACATACGTTTGTTTTCATCATTTTGTCTCTCTTTCACTCTGTAGTAGTCTTGCAAAAAATATACATATCTATTATAACACGACAAACAATTTTTGTAAATGCCCTTTGCTCGATTTTTGCAGCTTTTTTACGATTTTTTTACAATGGAATTCGACAGAAAGGGTATGAACAACAAAAAGACGAACAAATGAAGGAATATCTGAAATATCAAAAGATTTTACTTGACAAATCGAGCAAAACATTGTATAATAGGAGCGTGATTTGCGAGTATGTACGAAAAATTTCGCCATACATCGCTCAATAACCTTCGCGGGTATGTGCAGAAAAATTCCGCCACACACCGCTCAATAACTTTCGCGGGTATGTGCAGAAAAATTCCGCCATACACCGCTCAATAACCTTCGCGGGTATGGCGGAATTGGCAGACGCGCAAGATTTAGGATCTTGTGTTAATTCGTGCAGGTTCGACCCCTGTTACCCGCACCATAAAAAGAGCAATCGCGCTTGCGCGGTTGCTCTTTTTATCGTGTAGATAATTGGCTACTCAAACCTACATTGCAATCGCCACAGATAGAAAAAATTCTTTTACTCTTTGTTCGCGATTGCATAGCCCGCGCGTGCGCGGGGTTTTGTTCAGACCCCTGTCACCCGCACCAAAAAAGGAAGGGCAAGCCAACGGTTTGTTCTTCCTTTTTTGTGC
>JAZRIE010000006.1:0-3966 GCA_045645105.1 Eubacteriales bacterium
TGCGCTCAAAGTCACGCTTACTGTTGGCAAGCGTTGCCGTCCATACCAGCCAGTCGCTCTTGGTATAGGGCTGACGGTTATCCAGCGGGAGTCCATACGGATGCATACGGTCAAAATAGCTTGCGACCTCGGATTGGATCACCTCAGGTGCAAACAGTCCCGTGCCAAACAGCTTGTCCCATACCACGTTGTATTTCATGCTGAAGGTCCCGGGCTTATCGAACGCCAGACGATAGCTTCCGTCACCGTTCGACGCACGTCCGCACCAATCGGCGGCAAGCTCGCGCGCGGTGTTCATACATCTGTCGCGGTCGGCAACGCGTCCGTTCATGCCGTAAAGGAGTCCCAGACCCGCAATACCCATGATCGCCTTCAGCGTCAGGTTGCAATTGTGTGCCATATGTCCCGCAAAATCGTCGGTACAAAGCTGATTGCCGGGGTCCTTGCCGTTCTCTATCAGATAGTTGCTCCACTGCTCGAGCACCTCGAAATGCTCGTTTGCAAAGGACACATCCCCCGTAGCGACCGCAAGAGCCGCCTCCATGATCAGCATATTGCCACATTCCTCCACGGGCATCTGGCGGTCGATCGTCAGACCGTACCTCTGTCCGTTCACGATGGGATAGCGACCTACGTCATGCGGTGCAAAATCATATTCCCACTCGTCGCTGGCGGCGTAGCGGTATACGGGACGCAGCATGCCCTTGACCAGCTCTGGATTATAGATCAGGAAGAGCGGGACCGACGGATAGCTGACGTCTACGGTCGCGGCACAGCCGTTGGAGAAGCACTCCTTGGAAATATAGAGCAGCTCACCGTTCGTATCCACGACCAGCTTGTGTGCGGCAAGCGTCTGTCGCAGAGCCAGCTCCAAAAGCTCGGCATATTTCTCGCCGCCCGCGCGAACCGCGTCGGCAAACATACGGTCTCCGAATTCACGGCAACGCGCCATCACCGCGGAATAATCGCGATGCGCGACAACGATCTCATCGGCAATCTTCGCGCCGTTGCGATTCCAATAGGCGGGAAGCTGCTCGTGGAAATATTCGATCGACTTGACGTCGTCATACGCGAAGCTGAACAGTGCGGGCGAGGCTCCGATCTCGGTCTCGGCAAAAACAAAGGTCTCGGTTGCGGTCTTGGCGTCTTCTCCCTCGCCGACCGTATAATCGGCAGTCGTCACGCCCACCTTTCCTCCGTCCACGGACAGATAGAAATAGCCCCACTCGATGCGCAGGTCGTCTCCCGAGCGCTCCAGCATCTTCTGCTCGGCAAGACCCATTTTCACGCTTGCAAGCGTGGGGGTCAGGGAAAGGACCTCACAATCCACCGCGCCGTCTCCGCGCAGGTTCATGCAAAGCTCCTCGGAAGCCGAAATCCTGACGCTGACGCGATGCGATCTACCGTCAAGAACCTTCTGCGTAATTTCCAAAAAGCTTACGGGACGGGACAGAAGATAAAGATCATCGGGCAAGAGAGGAGAGGTAAAGCGCAATGTCAGACGCACGCCGGCTTCCTCGAAAATATAGGTTGTTGTAAATGCGGAAACGTCCGCCTTAACATGCGTCATCGGCGGCATGGTGTTTCCCTCAGGGTTTCCAATGATGCGGTAATCCGCGCCATCGATCGTCGCAACTCCGTAAATTTTCAACGGGCTTGCGGTCCAATGCTCGGTATTCACGTCGGTCAGTCGATTTGCAGGAGACCAAACACTAAGGTTCGGGTCAATGGTGATCAACGGATAGGACGGTGCTCTCATATTCATAAAAGTTCTCCCTTCAATTTGATTGCAAAAATCAAATTTTGTTTCTGTTTTGGACTTTACTGTTATTATACAATATCTTTTTTTAAAATACCATATATTTCTTCATCACCTGCATGAGGATTTTGCGCATTTAGAAACTTCTCCAAACAAAAAAGAAGGCAAAAAAACGGCAAATCCAAAAAGACTTGCCGTAAATCAAAATCTGTTATAACACACGGGCGCAAAAAGAATTTCAACGCTTCTTGATCTTTTTCCAATACTCCGCCGCCGCCTGCTCGTTCTTATTGGGAGCCGGCTGATAATATACCGTTCCCACGAGATCGTCGGGCAGATATTGCTGGTCTACGTAGTGATTTTCATAGTCGTGCGGATACTTGTAGCCCTTGAACAGAGGACTTTGCAGATGCGTGGGGACGTTGATCCCCTTTCCACGGCGCACGTCCTCTGCAGCGGCAAGCACCGCGTTGTGCGCGGCGTTGGACTTGGGCGCAGTTGCGAGAAGCACCGCCGCATTGGCAAGCGTAAGCTGTGCCTCGGGCATGCCAAGCTCCTTTGCCGACTCACAGCAGGCGCGTGTGACCACCGCCGCCATCGGGTAGGCGAGTCCTACGTCCTCGGACGCGATCACCTGCAAGCGTCGGCAGACAGAGATCAGCTCACCAAGCGAGAGCAGCTTTGCCAGATAAAAGACTGCCGCGTCGGGATCCGATCCTCGGATCGATTTCTGCAGGCAGGACAACAGATCATAGTGCGTATCGTCGTTAAAACCGTTTACCGACGTATCAAAGCTATCCACGTCCTCGCGCGAGAGTACCCTGTCAGCGGCGTGGTAGGCGTTCTCGAACAGCACGATGGCGTGACGCACGTCCCCGCGCGCGCAGGTGCTGACGTAGTCGCAAAGCGCGTCGTCCGCCGTCTTGGAAAGTCCGTTTTCGGTGTTGAGGTAGTCGAGCGCACGGCGCAGGACGGGACGCAATGCCATAGGCGTAACGGGCTTGAACTCAAAGAGCGACGACCGCGACAAGATCGCGTTGTAAACGTAAAAATGCGGATTTTCGGTGGTGGACGCGATCAAAGTGATACGACCGTCCTCCATGTATTCCAAAAGCGACTGCTGCTGCTTACGGTTGAAATATTGGATCTCGTCGAGATACAGCAATACACCGCCCGCGCCAAAGACGTTATTGGTCTCGTTGATCACGTCCTTGACGTCCGAAAGAGACGCCGACGTAGCGTTTAATTTTCGAAAGTGCATGCCCGACTGCTTGGCAATGACTGATGCGGCGGTCGTCTTTCCCGTACCGGGGGGACCGTAAAAGATCATATTCGTGATCCTGCCGCCCGCAAGCATTCTGCGAACGACACCGCGCACTCCAAACAGATGCTCCTGCCCCACGATCCCATCGAAATCCTCGGGACGAAGCAGGTCGGCAAGCTGTGCGTTTTTCATGATAGCACCTTGATCCTTTCTTTTTCTTTTTTCTCTTATTATTTTATCATGCCGCCGCGCCTCTGTCAACCAAAAAAGTAAATTTTTTGTATTTTTTACTTCTCCCCAATCCATTTTTGCGTCTCGTCGCGGATCTCACGGCGCATCAGGATCAGCGCGAGAAGATTGACCGTCGTCAGCGCGGCAATGGCAAAATCGGCAACGTCCCACACGCGATCGGGCGCACAGACCGCTCCCGCAAAAATACAAACGCCGAACGCGAGAAAGTAAAGACACCTCCACCGCTTTTTGCGCGACAGAAAGCGCAAGCACTCCGCGCCGTAATTTGCCCAGCACAGTAGCGTGGCATATCCAAAGCATAGGATCGCCGCGCAAAAGAACCATTCCGACCATCCCCCCAACACCGCCGAATAGGCACGGATCGTCATCATCACACCGTCACCGCCAAGCATCTCAACCTCGGGAAAGCTGACGAGGATCACGAGTGCGGTCGCTGTACAGAGCAGGATCGTGTCCACGAACACCTCAACGATCCCCCAAACACCCTGTGCGGGCGCTGAGACCGCATCCGCGGCGGCGTGTGCCGTCGGTGCCGTCCCACAGCCTGCCTCGTTGGAAAGAAGCCCTCGCATCGTCCCCGTCCGAAGTGCCTGCGAGGTCAGAAATCCAACCACACCGCCGCCGACTCCTTCGGCACGAAATGCGCCACGCAGGATCGACGAAAAAGCATCGCCGAGGGCGTCACGTCGCA
>JAZRIE010000007.1:0-3951 GCA_045645105.1 Eubacteriales bacterium
CGAAAATCTGCGTCTGCGCGACCACGACCCCGAGGAGCTTTGCTTCTACTCTAAGGCGACCACCGACTTTGAGTTCTTGTTCCCGTTCGGCTGGGGCGAGCTTTGGGGCATTGCCGACCGTACCGATTACGACCTCGGTCAGCATCAGAAGCATAGCGGCAAGGATCTGACCTACTTCGATCAGGAGACGGGCGAGCATTATATTCCTTACGTTATCGAGCCGTCGTTGGGAGCTGATCGCGTAGCATTGGCATTTTTGGTTGACGCTTACGACGAGGAAGTGATCGACGCCGAGAAGAACGACGTGCGCACGGTGCTTCACCTGCATCCCGCGCTCGCGCCCTACAAGGCTGCGGTGTTGCCGCTTTCCAAGAAGCTTGCCGACAAGGCGGGCGAAATCTACGACGAGCTTTCCAAGTACTTTATGGTGGACTACGACGAGACCGGCTCGATCGGTAAGCGTTACCGCCGTGAGGACGAGATCGGAACTCCTCTGTGTATCACGGTAGACTTCGAGACGGTGGGTGACGATACCAAGCCCGCAGACAACTGCGTGACCGTCCGTGACAGAGATACTATGGAGCAGGTGCGTATCCCGATCACCGAGCTGAAGTCTTATATCGAAAAGAAGATAGAATTTTGACAGGATTTTCGAGTATACTAATATCGTTGCAGAGAAAATCGATTTTTAAACGATTGAGGTGCGATTGTGGATAAAAAACAATACCAACAAACCGTTTCGGTGATCGTTCCCGTGTATAATGGCGAGGCTTATCTAAAAAAATGCTTAAACAGCATTTGCAAGCAGAGCTTTCGCGATCTGGAGATCATCGTTGTTGACGATGGCAGTAAGGATGGCTCGGCGCAGATCGTACAGAAGATCGCCGCCGAGGATCCCCGCGTAAGGCTTTGTCGTCACGAGCAAAATATGGGCTTGTTCCAGGCGCGCATCACGGGCGTGGAAGCATCGCACGGCGAGTATATCGGATTTGTCGATGCCGACGACGAGATCAGCATCGATTGGTTCCGTCTGTTGTATCAGACTGCCACGGAGCAGGGGAACGATATTACTGCGGGCTTGTTCTTTGAGAAATATCCGGACGGCAGATGGGAATATTTGAACCTCAATCCTTTGCGTCAGGAAGTCTGCTTGGAGGGGGATGCCGTATTTCAGACCTATATTGCGCAAGAGGGTACCTGCACGCATTGGCAAACGGTTTGCAACAAATTATATTCCCGTAAAATTTGGATGGAGATTCTTTCCGATGTGAAAGAATTTTCCAAAAACAATCCTCGTTTCGTGATGTGTGAGGACATGGCGTTTTCCACAGCACTTTGGCTTCGCGCCAAGCGCATGGGAAATTTTACGCAGGGTGCGGTTTACTTTTATAATCACCATACGGGCGCAAGCACGGCGAAAACCAAAGATCGGGTTTCGATTTTGAAAAAGATCCGCGATATCACAAGTGCGTTTGGATTTATGAAATCGCAAATGAGAAAATGCGGTGTGTTTGAACCGAATCAGACTCATTTTGAAAATTGGATGCTGTTCTATGCGCGCTTGTACTACAGAATTCTCGGTGAGAGCGGAAAACATGACCGTTCTATGGATTGTGATGTGCTTTGCGAGGCGTTTGGTATCGTTAACCGCGAGGCGCTGAAAAAGGAAGATCCCGCACAGGAATACTATTATTCCATCTGTAGCCAGGTGGATCAAAACGCATTTCTCTTGTTGGAGAAAGCAAAGGAAAAAATCTGCTCGGAACAGATCAAGGTTGTCAGCTTTGATATTTTCGACACACTGATCGTCAGACCGTTTTGGAATCCGTCCGATTTATTCTTTCTCTTAAATGACGAGTTTCACGACCTGTGCAAGCTTAATTCCTATGTTGCGTTTTCGGATATCCGCATCAATTCCGAGCATGAATGTCATGCAAGGATCAAACAAAAAAACGTTAGTTACGAGGACGTAACGTTAGACGAAATATACGAGCAGATTGCATTGGATTATGGGGTTGACCGTGCGATATTGGAGACTGTAAAGGCAAAGGAAAAGGAGCTGGAGATCCGTTTTTGCGTTGCCAGAAAAATGGGTAAGCAGTTGTTTGATCTTGCCAAGCAACAAAACAAGAAGGTTATTCTATGCTCCGATATGTATTTGCCGGCGGAGACCGTGAATGCGCTTCTGCACAAAAATGGCTATCAATACGATAAGCTCTATCTGTCCTCTGAGCTTCGTGTCGCAAAATGGACGAAAAATCTGTTTCGATATGTTCAAAGAGATTTGGCGCTTTCTCCGAAAAGCTTTATTCATATTGGCGACAATTATGACAGTGACGTTGCCAATCCGTTGTCCCTCGGTTGGGAAACGCTTCACCTGACCAAGCCCGTTGACATGTTCCGTAACGGTAATCCCGCTGTGTTCGGCGGAGAGCTGTATTCGCGTATGCTCGGGTACAACAGCTTGATGCGAGACGGTATCAATCCCGAGTTGGCTTTCTTGGGTTACCGTTGTGCAATGGCACTCGTGGCAATCAAATTCTTTGATAATCCGTTTGCAACGGTGGCGCAGGACTCGGATTTTGATGCCGATCCGTACAAGATCGGATACCTTGCCGTTGGACAGTATCTTTACGCCGTTACCGATTGGATCATCAAAAAGGCTAAGCGCGATCACCGTGAAAAGATTCACTTCGTTGCGCGCGACGGATATTTGCCAATGGAAGCTTACCGTATCTTTAAGCAATACGATCATAGCTTGCCTGAGGATAATTACCTTTATATTTCACGCAAAGCACTTGCGCTTACCGATATTTATCAAAATCTTGATATGTATTCCTTCTGGAACAAATTTGCGGTTTTGAATTATTCACCCTACAAGTTTGATAAAATCATGAAGCCTTATTACAAAGAGGAAATCTCCTCTTTGCAAGAGGAAATGGGTGTGAGTGATGCGATTTTCAAAAAGCATTTTGAGAATCGGACGCAGTACGATCGTGCGATTCATGCGCTTGCCGCTTGTGTGGATTACGACAAGCTTGATGCGTACAAGAAGGAATTAAAAACCTATTTTGCCGAGCTGATCGGAGAAAACGATCTGATGTTTGATATCGGCTATAGCGGACGCGGCGAAGCGGCACTGACGCGTTTGTTGGGATATCCCGTCAATAGCCTATATATTCATAGCAACTCACAAACGCTTCCCGACAGAGCGCGCAGATATCAATTCCAAACCGATTGCTTTTACGATATCAAGCCCTGCATTACCGGGGTCATTCGCGAGCACGTATTTATGAAGTTGGCTCCGTCTACCGTAGGGTATCAAAAGGAAAACGGCAAGCTGATACCGGAGTTTGAAAAATACAAGGTTAATGCACCTACGAGGATGATGACCGAAACCGTGCAGAATGCCGCACTTGACTTTGTGCGGGATATGTGCTTTGTGTTTGAAGGATATACGGATATGCTGGCGTACCGTAAGGACGATTTGGCATTCTCCTTTGAATATTATCTTCATTACGCAAAGCCAATTGACCGTAGGGTGTTTGGTTGCGTGATTTTTGAAGATGAATTGGGACTTGGGAAGGCTGTTTCCGCACTTGATCTATGGAATCGGGATATCGAAAGCTTTCGCTTGGAAAGGCTTTTTTCCACCGAATCAATTGGTGGCTTAACGTCGGTTGATAATTTCCGCAGCACGCTCATGCCGTATAGCTTCCGTGCGACCTGCCGCCAGATCTTCAAGGCGATCAAGACTTGGCTACGGGCGAAATTCTTCCTTAAAAAATATATCAAACTATTGGAGCAGTCCCCATACTTTGATAAAGAGTTTTACCTGAAAAACAATCCCGATGTCAGGGGATCAGGGCTCGATCCGATCCGCCACTACCTGTTATACGGTTGGAAGGAAATGCGCGATCCTTCCGCAGATTTCAATACACGGAGTTATCT
>JAZRIE010000008.1:0-2166 GCA_045645105.1 Eubacteriales bacterium
GCGTTTGCGTTTTGACGTCTCCGTCACTGCTATGTACGGTACAGATCATACTGCTGGGGATAATAAACACGTCGGTGCGGTCGGCACCAAGCGCATGTCAGATGCGATCGATGCTATCCTCTACGCGATGCACCTCAGCACCGCTGATCAGCATCATCTCGCCAATCTCCATTGCACAGTCCAACAATAGCTTCACAGGCAGTCTCCCCCTTCAAGATTTTTGATTCAAGCATGCGCCGACGCATGGCATACAAGACCGTTTTTTTTTACAGCAGTCCCCAAAAGATCCAGATGCACAAATATCCCGAAAGCACTGCCGTCAGCGTAAACGGTACGCTGATCTTCATAAAGTCACGGGCTCTCACCTCATATCCCTCCTTGCGGAGAATGCCGATACCCGTAATGTTCGCGCTCGCACCGATGGGGGTGATATTTCCGCCAAGCGTAGCACCTACAAGAAGTCCGAAGTAGAGCACGTAAGGGGCAACGCCCATAGCGCTTGCCACGCCCGTTACCACGGGAAGCATCGTTAAAACGTAAGGAATGTTATCCACTACCGCGGAGATCAGCACCGACGCAAACACGATCACCGTGTACATCAGGAACAGATTACCGCCGCCAAGCTTGACCAAGCCCTCGGCAAGCTTATCGATCACGCCCGCCGCCGTAATGCCGCCAATGACCACGAACAAGGATGCCAACAAAAGCAACGTTTGATAGTCCATCTCCTTGAATACAGCCTTGGTAGACGCCATGCTCCCGGTACGGCAAAGATTGACGACCAAGCCAATCACAAGCAACGCCATACAGATCATACCGTTGCGAAGATGATAGAGTGTCAGGAGCGAGCCCTCGGCAGGCTCGGGAATAAAGGACGCGACGATCAGGAAAAGCACTACGCCAACCATCAAAAAGGACGGAAAATAGTCGGTCACCTCGGTCTTGTCGGTCAGTCTCAGAGGGTGGGTTTCCTTGCGGAACAGAAAGAGCAGGATAAAGACCGTTAAAAACGCGCCCAGCTCGACTGCCCAGAAAATACTTGGTCTTCCCTTGAAAACGAAGAAATCAAAGAACGTCATATCGGCATAGCCGCCCAAAAGAATGGACGTGGTATCTCCCACCAGCGTAGCCGCCCCCTGCAGGTTTGACGAAATGGCAATGGCAATGATCGCCGATACGGGGGACACGTTCTGCTTTTTACAAACCGCCAACGCAATGGGGGCGATCATCAACACGGTAGCAACGTTATCTACGAATGCCGACACAACGCCCGCCAGAACCGCCATGGCTACGATCGCCATTTTGACGTTTTTGAACTTGGACAGCATCACGTCGGCAATCCGCATGGGCATTTGAGATTCAATGAACAGGGACACGATCCCCATCGTGCCTGCAATCATCATCAGGACGTTAAAATCAATTGCGCCTATGATCTCGGACACGCCGAAATTCACGTCGGAGCAAAGCAGAGACAGCCAAGCCGAAAAAGCGATCGCCGATCCAAGGGCAATAAAGGAACGGATCTTAGGCAGGGCAAACAGAAGAACGTAAGTGATAACAAATAAGATAATTGCGATGATAAGGGTTGACATAATCGGTTAGATTTCTTTCTTCTTTCTTTTTTTCGTATTTTTATATAACAAAATTGTTACCAGATAAATGGGAGCAGCCTGTATCTTACCTTGGTCTTATACTCGGCATACCCCTTGAGTCCGTCGGTCAGAACGGCTTCCTCGTCAAGAATGCGGATCACGATCAGGACGGGATAGAATGCGAATGGGATCAATCCCCAAAACGATCCCAAAATCAATGGAATCGGCAAAAACATCAACAGCGTTGCGAAATACATGGGGTGCCGCACGATACCGTAAAGTCGCGTGTCGATCACCCGCTGTCCCTCCTGCACCTTGACCGTGCGCGACAGATACGCGTTCTCTCGCATCACCTCGGCATAGACGCCGTAGCCCGCAAGAAAAAGCACCGACGACACGACGACCAACCACGTGGGAACGTTCGACCATGAAAAGCGATAATCGAGTGCCGAAAGCACAAAGCCCGTGGGAAACATCAGTCCCGAAAGCGCGACCACGCCGCGTTGTGTCGCCTGCTTTTCCTTGTGGTCAAGCCGTTTTTCGAGCAAAGACGGAGCCTTGATCAAAAGAACGA
>JAZRIE010000009.1:0-8252 GCA_045645105.1 Eubacteriales bacterium
AAAATGACAAAAAGTTCGTATTTTTGACCAACAGTCCCGAAAAAACGCCGCACGAGCTGAGCATGAAGCTTGAGCGTATGGGGCTTTCGGTCTCGGCAGACCATTTTTACACCAGCGCTATGGCAACCGCCGAATTTTTGCACACGCAAGCCCCCGGATGTACCGCATACGTCATTGGCGAGGCGGCACTCTCCAAGGCTCTTTACGACCAGAACATCTATATGAACGACGTAAATCCCGATTACGTGGTGGTTGGAGAAACACGCACCTACGGCTTTGAGAAGCTGGAAAAGGCGATCGCGCTCGTCAACAAGGGCGCTAAGCTGATCGGTGCCAATCCCGACACGGTGGGTGTGACCGAGAGTGGCGTGATGCCCGCAACGGGGTCGCTTGTTGCGCCCATCGAGATCGCCACAGGAAAGAAGGCGTACTTCGTTGGAAAGCCCAACCCGCTCATGGTTCGTCACGGGCTTCGGATGCTCGGCTGTCACAGCGAGGACGTTGCCTTTATCGGCGACCGCATGGACACCGATATTATCGCGGGGATCGAATCAAATGTGGATACCGTTCTCGTGCTTACGGGCGTGACCGCGCGCGAGGATATTCCCAATTTCCCTTACCGCCCCAAATATATCGTGGACGGTGTGGGGGATCTCATCAAATAAGCCCGAGATAACACCTACGTTATGCAAAAAGCCGACGCAAAGGACAAATCCGTGCGTCGGTTCTTTTTTATACTATTCTCTAATAAAATTCTTTAACCGATGCAGGGGCATTGCGCGTCGGCATTTTTACGTGGCGGTTGCCGTTTACAAATCATTTTTCGTGATCTGCGTTGTCCCATGCGAAACAATATTTGTGGAGATTTCAGGGTCTCGGTGGCCCCTGAAATCTTGCGATAGTACCTTTCCGTCTGTTCGCGCACTTCCCCACTCATGCCCTGAATAAAGGTTCGTGGCAGAGCATAAAGGGGTTTATCTATCCATAAAACGCGGTAAAAGTTTTGAAAGGTGTCGGAAAACTTTTTCAAAAGTTTTCTGACAAAAACCAAAAACAAAATTTTATTTAGAGCTTAGTATTATTCGGCGTTCTCCAACTCCTCGTAAATTTCAAGCAGTCGTTCCTCGACCTCGGTCTTGCGGGTGTCCAACTCGGCGGCACGCAGGTAATCTGCGGCGGCTGAACCGAACAGCTCCTCGTCAATCGATTCCAATTCTTTCTCCAAATCGGCACACTCACGGCGCAATTTTTCAATCCGCGCCTTTTTTTTGCGCTCCTCGGCAGCCGCCTGCTTGTTTTTGAGGTACTGCTCCTTGGCACTCGTGACGGGGACAACCGTCTCCTTGCCCGCGACCGTTGCCTCTCTCTCGGCAATGCGCGCGTTCTTGTATTCCAAAAATTCGGTGTACGCCTTCCCCGCGCGGTCAACGTGAAAGTCGAGCAGATCGCCGACAAACGCATCCCCCGGCTTGATCTCCAAGATCCGCGTGGCAAGCTTATCGATCAGGTAACGGTCGTGCGAGACCGTCACGATCGTGCCATCAAACTGCTCGAGTGCGTTCTCCAACGCCTCGCGGGAATCAATATCCAAATGGTTGGTCGGCTCGTCCAAGACCAATAGATTCATGCGAGACAAGATCAGCTTGGCAAGCGTCAGACGCGCACGTTCGCCACCGCTCAGCACCGAAACCGTCTTAAACACACTCTCACCCGTAAAGCGGAACATTCCAAGTGTGTTGCGGATCTCGGTCTCGGTCATGGTGGGGTAAGCGTTCCAAAGCTCGTCGAGGACGGTATTTTCAGGCGAAAGATTTTGGTTTTCCTGATCGTAGTATCCGATCTCGACGTTATATCCTGTCTCAATCACACCCGAAAGCGGCGCAAGATGCCCAAGGATCAGCTTGATCAAGGTCGATTTTCCGCATCCGTTCGGTCCGACGATCAACACGCGCTCGCCGCGCTTGACAAGGAAAGAAAGATCCGAAAACAACGTCCGTTGCGGATACCCCATGGTCAGTCCGCGCGCTTCAAGCACGTCGTTTCCCGAAGCAAGCGACTCCGAAAACCTCATGCGAATGGCTTTGGGCGCACTTTGCGGTCGTTCCACACGCTCCATCTTGTCGAGCAGCTTGAGTCGACTCTCGGCGGCAATGATATTTCTCTCGCGGTTCCATGCTCGTTGCTGTGCGATATAGGCTTCCTGACGCGCGATCTCCTTTTGTTGATCCTTCCAATGCTTCTCGGCGATCTCTCGGTCGATCCGTCTCTGCTCCATGCTCTTGGAATATCCACCATTGTAAAGCTTGGCGCGGTGGTGCTCGATGGCAAGTGTTTTATTGGTCACACGGTCGAGAAAATAGCGGTCGTGCGAAATGACCATCACGCACTTGGGATAAGACACCAAAAAGCTCTCAAGCCAGGCAAGCGTTGCAATATCCAGGTGGTTTGTCGGCTCGTCGAGCATCAGAATATCGGGCTCTCGCGAAAGCTCGACGGCAAGAGCTAAGCGCGTGCGCTGCCCGCCGCTGAGCGTGGCAACCGTTTGCTCCATGGCGGCGCGGTCAAATCCCAGCTTTTGCAGGATCGAGGCACATCTGCCGCGAAACTCCAAGCCGCCCTCACGCACGTAGCGGTCGTGCAGATCGGTATATTCACGGATCACACCCGCGTCGCCGCTTTTGAGCTGAGGCTCCAGAATTGCGAGCCGCGCCTCGGCGTCCAGCAAATGCGGAAATGCGTGATACATGCGCTCGATCACGCGCACGTTTCCGTCCTCGCAGTCAAACGCGCCCTCTTGCGTGAGCACTCCCACGGTCTTCCCGCGCGACAGATAAACGCCGCCCTCGGTAGGTTCTTCCTCACCGAGGATCAGACGAAACAGCGTGGATTTTCCACATCCGTTGACACCGATGATCCCAAGCTTATCGTTCTCCTCGAGTGAAAACGATACCTTATCAAGGATCACGGTGGTTCCATACGAAAGCGAAAGTTCGTTGATACTAATAGCTAACATATGATCGATCCCCTTCGTTAAAACTTGGTCTTGGCTTCGACGGCAACGCCAAGGATCCGCGCGCGTCCGATCTCAAAATCCTCGGGTGAAAGACAGATTGGACGGTAGTCCTCGTTTTCGGGGATCAGCATGATGCGTCGGTTTTGCTTTTCAAAGCGTTTAACGGTGGCACTGTCGCCGTCCACAAGGCAGGCGACGATATCCCCATTCTCGGCGTACTGTTGCTTGCGAAACAAAACGTAGGTTCCGTCCACAATCCCACAGTTTTTCATGCTGTCTCCGCACACGACGAGATAGAAATAGTCCTCGGTATCGTCCACGTCGGCAAACTCGCGCCCCAAAAGCGTCTCCTCGGTAACGATCGGAGCCCCCGCGCGGATCACACCGATCACAGGCACCATGTGCCTGGCACGCAGACTGCGATAGGATGCCGCACTGCGGCTTTTTCCCTCATTCGTCCCCAGCATCTCGTCTAGGCTGACGCCAAAATAGTCGGCAATACGCGCAAGCTTGTCTGCCTTGGGCACAGAACGCCCATTTTTCCAATCGGTAAACGTAGACGCAGATATATGCGTAGCCTTTGACACCTGATACACCGTGACCCGATGCGATTGCAGCAGGCTTTGAAACGTCGTATAATCCATATCTGATAACTCCTTTGTGTTCTCTTGTTCTTTTTTCTATATCACAGAAAATTCGACATAGCTTTTTGTCTAAACCAAACGAATATTATGAAATTTCAAAATTCGACTTGACATTAGTTCGGAAATGCGTTATAATAAAAGCACCAACATTATTATAGCGGATTTTTGCGAAAAAGTCAACAGAAAAAAGAAAAGTTTTTTATTTTCACAAAAAAGGAGTGATTTTTCATGTGTAAAGTATGCCAAAAAACAATTTGTATTCCAAATTGCCCTGCTTTTTCACGAAATCAGAGGCTAAACGGAGAACTTCTCTGCACCTCTTGCGGCGAGCTGCTGAGAAACGGAGACGGTTATTATCAAAAGGACGGATTTCCGTATTGCGAGTGTTGCCTTGATTTTGCAGACCCCGAAACACTAATTCGCATTTGCGAATTAGATAAACGCGAGTGGCTCGAAGGAATGGGATTCGTACACAAAACAGTAGAATCAAGACGTATTTAAGGAGGTTTTATGACACAACATCAGACAAGCATCCCCACAACAAGCCTTACCCCCACAGACCGCATAGAGCGCACACGAAATTTTTTGTGCGGATATCAGCTCTGTATGGATATGCTGAATCTGCGCCAATATGAGCGACGTCGCGCGAATGTTTTTCGCGACCCTTGCGACTGCGACGACATTCTGATGCAGGGAGAATCCTATTGGCGCGCTCGCATATCTGAGGTTGGCGCATTGATCTCCTCTATGAAAAACTCACGCGAGAAATTGATCCTTTTCTATCACTACATACGCGGCGAGAGCATCGAACACGCCGCCAATATTCTCGGCATTTCAAGGCGGTCAGGCTATCGGCTTCATCAACGCGGACTTGTGATCGCGGCAGCGTTGCTTGAAAAAAAAGAAAGAATTTAGTCGCAAATCAATTCTATTTGTATAAAAAAAGCGTTCCTACCCATACTAATAAAAAAGCTTGGGAGGAAATTCTTTGATATGGATTCAAATCAAATGATGATACAGATGATGAACAAAAAGGGACTTTGGATCACCCTTGGTGCGGTTGGCGGCGTTACACTTCTTGGCATTGCAGCAGCGATGGTATGGAACAGCAAGCAGCTTCGCGCCATGCGTGCCGTTAAGCGAACGTCAAGGATCCTTTATCAGGTTGGCACCGCGATGCGCAACGTAGCCGAGGTTTCGGAACTGTAAAAAGGCATGGAAAAGGGAGACACCTTTGACACGGAGTCTCCCTTTCTACATATACAACGAACCTACTGATTACATACCCAGCACTGCCGCACCAATGATGCCCGCATCATTGCGAAGCTCTGCGATACGGAGATCCGTATTGGGAACGAGTCCCGTTCCATACTGCTGTTCACGTACAAGAGGCGTGACAAGGTCGAGCAGGAACTGTCCCTCGTTCGAGATGCCGCCGCCGATCGAAAGCACCTCAGGCTGGAAAATATTCACCATGCTTGCAAGTCCGCTTGCAAGATATTTGGCGTATTCATTCACGACCTCGGTTGCCGCCTCGTCGCCCGCGCGCATCGCGTCGAACGCGGTTCTGCCGTTGACCTTGCCTCTTTGTGCGGCAATTTCGGTCATCAGCGTAGGACGGTTTTGTGCCTCGCACTCGGCAATCTTCTCCATGGTCGTTTTAATCAATCCCGTTGCCGAGGAATAGGTTTCCCAGCATCCGCGGCGTCCGCAGGAGCAGGGACGACCGTCCACCGAAACGACGATATGTCCAAGCTCTCCGCCCGCGTTGTTAAAGCCCTTGGAGATCTTCCCATTGTCGACGATACCGCCGCCAACTCCCGTGCCAAGCGTGATCATGACCGAGGAACGGCTTCCCTTTGCCGCACCCGCGATCGCCTCGCCCCACGCCGCCGCATTCGCGTCGTTTTCAATGTGCATTTCTTCGATCGCCAAATGCTCACGGAGCAAGGGAATGATCGGAAAATGCTTGAAGGGCAGATTGTTGGTGTAAACCACGTATCCCGTCTCGTCGTCCACAATTCCGGGCGAAGCAATACCAAGCGACGTAATGTCGGCATCGGTCAGCCCCATGTCGGCAATCAGCTTTTTGCAAAGCTGTGCCATATCCTCGACGATCGCTTCACCGGGACGGTCAGCCTTCGTGGGCACGCTCCCCTGCGCGACGATCTCAAATTTTTCATTTACAATACCAATGGCGATGTTGGTTCCGCCAAGGTCAACTCCTATACGGTACATATTCGGAATATCCTTTCTTGATCAAATCTATATCTGTTTTTTATTTTAGAATTGTGCGGTTTTGCCTATATTATAATACATTTTTCTTCTTTCGTCAAGATGATTTTAAAATCTCTTTGGGTCAATTTTCAAAAAGTTGCAAAATGTCCCACGGAGATGCAACCAGATATTTTGCTCCTGCCTTCTGCAGCTCCTCTTTTGAGCCGAAGCCCCAAAGCACACCCGCACAATCGATACCGTGATGGGACGCACCCAGAACATCGTTATCGCGGTCACCGATCATGAGGATCGACCGTGGATCGGAGATCGACAATCTCTCGATCGCATGCGCTATGACCTCGTGCTTTTCCCCACGCGTACCGTCAAGCTCCGGACCCGAAATCAAGGCAAAGGAACGGTCTAGTCCAAAGTGGGAAAGGATCTGCTCGGCAAAGACCGTCGGTTTGCAGGTCGCGAGCACGCAGATCACACCGCGCGCATTGAGGGCTTCCAAAAGGGAGGGAATCCCCTCGTAGACCTCGTTTTCCAGCATCCCCTTGGCACGGTAGTATTCACGGTAATAGTCAACAGCGGTACGGCTTTGGTCGTCATCCATTCCAAAAAATCGGGAAAACGATTGCGTCAAGGGCGGACCGACAAAAGCCTTTAATTCCCTCTCGGAAGGCGGCTCGATCCCAAATTTTCGCAGAGCGTATTGTACTGAATGCGCAATTCCGAACACCGAATCTGTCAGCGTTCCGTCAAGATCAAAAAATGCATAGGTATATCGCATAAGCGTCCTTTCCAAGCAAATCTCTGTTTTCTGCTTTAAAAATCCGAAAAAATCTCTTGCAAGGGAGATCGAATTATGATATAATAATACTATTATACATGATGTCAGACAAAAAAGCAAGTAATTTTTGAAAAGGAATTTCCAACATGGATATGAATTTTACCATTCCCGTCAACGAGGCGTTTGAGGCGTCGGCGGCGGATCACAGCTGCGGTTGTGCGCTTTGCGCCCTCTATCGCAAGCTGGAGGAGGATGAGCTGGATCTGATCCTCGGTGCCTCGATGATGGAGCCCGACATTCGCATTCGCACCAACAAAGCCGGCTTTTGCCGCACACACTACGACTTGATGTTCGTGCGCAAAAACCGACTCGGCATGGCTCTGACACTGGAAAGTCATCTTGCCGAGCTTCGAAAAGAGATCGACGACAAAGGATTTGGCGGCGGTCAGGGCAACAAGCCCATCAAGCGCATTGGTGAATTGGAGGAAAGCTGTTACGTCTGCTCGCGCATCTCCACCAATTTTGAGAATATGGTAGACACCGCCGTGTATCTTTGGCAGACCGACGAGGATTTTGCCCCCAAGCTCAAGGCACAGCCCTACTTTTGTCTGCCCCACTACCGCAAGCTGCTCGCCTATGGACAAAAGCGGTTAGGTAAAAAAAAGCAGCCCGAATTTGCCGCACAATGTGCCAAGGTGGTGGAGTCCTACTTTGACGAGCTGCAAAAGGACGTGAGCTGGTTTTGCAAAAAATTCGATTACCGTTATGAGGAAGAGCCGTGGTACAACTCCAAGGATGCCGTGGAGCGCGCCTTTAAATTTCTCAGAGCGGATCTGCACAACAAATAAGGAGACGCTATGATCGATTTACTCGAGCTACATAAATACTTTATTCTCAACCATCTGCACGCAGGGGACGTTGCTGTGGACTTTACCATGGGAAACGGCTACGACACCGAATTTCTCAGCCGCACCGTCGGTGAGTGCGGTCGTGTATACGCCTTTGACATTCAGGCACAGGCGGTAAAGTCCACCGAGAAGCGATTGCTTGAGGTGGGCTGTCCGCAAAACTACACACTCATACATGATTCGCATCACAATGTGAAAAACTACGTAAAAGAGCCGATCAAGGCAGGAATGTTCAACCTCGGTTGGCTTCCCGGTGGCGATAAGTCGATCACTACGCTACGCGAGACCACACTCCCCGCCATTTCCGCCGCCATCGATCTGCTCGACCGCGATGCGATCCTCAACGTTGCCGTATACCCCGGACACGAGGAGGGAGACGCCGAGGGGAAAATGATCTGCGAGTATCTGTCGGGCATCAGCCGCCACAAGATCTGCGCCACAAAGGTCAACATTCTCAATTCCCCCACTTCGCCCTACTTTATTGTAATAGAAACGAAGCCTTGATTATGAAAAAAAGATTTTTACTTGTCGTTCTTCTTTCGATCCTGCTCCTTTTGGAGGGCTGTATTCAGCCCGATCCGAGCCACCCGCTCGGATCGGTTACGGAAATCAGCGCGACTCTGCCCCCTTATGAGCCGCCCTCGGAGCATCATTACACGAATGCCGTCTACGTATAT
>JAZRIE010000010.1:0-3189 GCA_045645105.1 Eubacteriales bacterium
AGCCGGAACAAAATTTTTGAAGTTTCAAACGGTTAGCGGTTTTGGCAACGTGTACAACAACGACATCTGTATCAATGTATCAGACGTATCAATAAACGGCAAATATTACCCCTATATTACCGAATCAATCCCCATCCCCGAAGCGGTGCGCCCAGCAAACGGCATCAACGCCGAGGTGTAGGACAGCATCGAGTGGAGCAAGGAAGGACGCGTTAAAACAAAGCGTGTCAAGTGCGGTGTGGTGGATTTGGGGACTTTGGGTTGGGATAAATCAAGTTTAAGCGACGATGTTAAAAATATCTATATAATTACTTTACCAGATATAAAAGCACCAACAACAAGCGGAGAACGACGAACAGGCTTCTTGTGTGCGGAATACAAACCTGCGGGAAACATCACTATTGCCACTATTGAAAACAAGGCAATCATGCGTTATACAGAAAGCAGAGTATGTATCCGCGACGATGACTATACCGACGCCGCATCCTTTAAAGCCGCCATGTCGGGCGTGATGCTTGTTTACGAACTTGCGGAACCCATCGTCACCGACATTTCCGACCTTATCACATCGGACAACCTCATCGGTGTAGAGGGCAACGGCACGATCACCTTTGAGAACGAGTACGGATATGCCGTACCGTCAACGGTCGAATACATCACCGCCGAAAGCGAGTAAGGAAAGGAGAATGAATCATGGCACAGTATTACAACAAGCGGCTTGCCGACAAGCTGAAAGAAGAAAAGCCCAAAGCGTTTGACAGGATGAGATGTCGCTTTATCGAGAACGAAATCCGCGCAGGCGGGTACCCGTCAGAGAATGCCGAGCTCGCCATCCTTCGCAAGCAGATCGAGCAGATTCTCGAAATCCTCAAAGCCAACGGCATGGATGCAACCCATCCCGAATTTGCCGCCCTCAACGACGTCGCAGAATCGGCAAAAGCAAAAATCAAAAATTTGGTTGATCGGGGGGAGGCAGAATGGTAAAAATGGATATTGCCGTAATTATAGCTTTTCTCGCCCTTATTTCGGGGGCTATTGGAGTTTGGATATCGTGGATCACTTTTAACCGTAAGCAGAGAAAGGATTCGCACCAAGAAGGCGAAAGTCGCGGTGTAATGGCATCTGATCTCGGATACATAAAAGCGGGTATTGATGATCTGAAGCAGGAACACCGGGAGGACCGAGCGCGCATTGACCGATTGGGCGAGCGTGTTACACGTTGCGAGGAATCCACAAAGCAAGCGCACAAAAGGATCGACGAAATTCACGATCATATTGAATCCAATAATTGAAAAAGGAGAATATCACAATGTTTTACCCATTGATCGTCATCATATGCTACATCATCGCCACGCTGGTCAAGCGGACGAGCATTGCCAAGGAGTGGCTACCACTGCTCTCGGCAGGAACAGGCGCAATGCTTGCCATCCTCGGCTATTGCACCCTGCCGCAGCTCACGACCGCCGACACCATGCTGACCGCCGCATTTTACGGTGTAATCAGTGGACTTGCCGCAACGGGAGGAAATCAGGTGTTCAAGCAGGCAGTCAAGCTCTTCTGCAAGAACCACGGACTCGACTACTCCAAGCTCGATCAGTACCTGCCGAGCGACGGGACGGCGGGACAGGAGAACGGGGCGGGGCTACAGCTCGAGAATGACCACGCCGTCGATAACGAAAAGTAATATTTGAATAACAAAAAGCCGCTCGACGCCGAGCGGCTTTTTTCTTTCGCAAAAAAGAAAAAGCAGAGGAATTCTAACCTCTGCTTATCACCGCCCCAAAGCAACCATTTGTAAAAATAAAATACACGTGTTCGGATAGGTTTGTAATTGGTGGACCATCAAGGACTCGAACCTTGGACCTACCGGTTATGAGCCGGGAGCTCTAACCAACTGAGCTAATGGTCCGATCACTCGCATTATATTATAACGGATATTAACTCAAAAGTCAAGTGCTTTTTGGTATTTTCTTTTTATTTTGATATTTTCTTTTTATTTTGGTATTTTCTTTTTATTTCATGAAAAAACTGTAGCATTTTGGGTCTGCGTATACAAGACGAATCAAGACCGCATTATACACGCCTTGAGCAAAAAGGCGCAACATTCGTGTGATGGCGGCAATATTCGCGGATGACGGGATAAAGCTGCCTGATCTGCTCGGCACCGACAGAAAGCTGAATACACTCCCCATCAACCTTCTTTTCCACGCAGTTCGTCTCTTGCATGGGAAGCTTGATATCGGCAAAATAAATAACGTAAACGTCTCGCCGCGTATATCTTCCCCTCTGAATACCTACAAACGTATATCCCCAATCGCCGATCCCTGCCCATTGAAATGATCTTCGTTTTCCAATCGGAAAAAGACTACTTTCACGAACGCCTTCGGAATCAATGATAATTTCATATCCCGCAAGCGAAAGTAATCCCCACGCACCAAAAACGGCAACCAAAAGAGAAAAAACGACCACACCTAACTCGCCCATCGATTTGGGTTGGGAAAATTGCTCGGTAAGCCCATCGGTTAAAACCAGAACCACCGAAAAGGAAAAGAACAGTATAATGAAAAGAAACGACAATATGGTTCCCCATCCCCTCTTAATCACAATCCTATCAAACTCTTGTTTACAACGCATCAAAATATTCTCCTTCGTTTTTTTACCGCTTCTTTTTTGTAATGTACTCTCCCATAAGTTCTTTTACCGCAACCGACCGATACGGACAAACCTTTGTTTTCTGCTTGCAAAATTGCATAATCTCGGGGTATAACTCCTCGAGCATTTTCTCCCCCAAAGCATCAATCCATATACATTCCTTGTCCACTTTTTTGCTAAGCAAATCTTCGGGAAGCACGACGTCTGAAAAATAAAACCAATAATGAGCTCTATAATTATAACGTCCGTAGTGGGCAGGACTGTAGGTGCAACCCCAATCGGTGATTTCCTTCCAACGAAGCACTCGGCAACGATTTTTAAAAAATTTTCGTTCCTCGCGCACGCCCTCGGAATCGATCACGATTTGATACCCGATCGACCGTATCAAAAGCAAAACCGAAAAGACCAACAAAAAAGCTGTCGCACCAAAAATCAAAAACCACATAAACGCCTCACCAAGGGTTCGAGGTTGAGATCTCCCCATAAACAAGCCGATAACCCCTATAATGAAAGCAATGGCAGAGAAAGTACCTAACC
>JAZRIE010000011.1:0-4526 GCA_045645105.1 Eubacteriales bacterium
CCAACAACGCCTGTGAGCCATACCGCATTCTCGCCATCACCTTTACCAACAAGGCGGCGAACGAGATCAAGGAGCGTCTTGCCAAGATGTTCCCCGAGGACGCAACGACCGCGTCGGACATCTGGACGGGCACGTTCCACTCGGTCTGCGTGCGCATTCTGCGTCAGCATTGCGAAAAACGCGGCTACCGTCAGGGCTTTACCATCTACGACACCGACGACTCGAAAAAAACGGTGCTTCTCGCCATGCAACGCTGTAACATCGACGAAAAGCTTCTCCCCGTCAAGGCGGTGATGAACCAGATCAGCCGCGCCAAGGACAAGCTGATGACACCCGATGACTTCTCCATGGAAGCGAACGGAGACTACCGCCTCAAGCAGACCGCGCGTGTGTACGAAGCATATCAGCAGATCCTGCGTGAATCCAACGCGCTGGATTTCGACGACATCATTATGCAGACGGTGCTTCTGCTCAAAGACAACCCCGATATTCGCGAGGCGTACCAAACACGCTTCCGCTACGTCTGCGTGGACGAGTTTCAGGACACCAACGTGGCGCAATTGCAGCTTACCGTCCTGCTCTCGGCGTCCTATCAGAATCTGATGGTTGTGGGCGACGACGACCAGAGTATTTACAAGTTCCGCGGCCCGACCATCGAAAATATTCTCGCCTTTGACAAGACCTTCCCGCAAGCCAAGGTCATTAAGCTCGAGCAAAATTACCGCTCCACGCAGACCATTCTCGACGCGGCAAATGCCGTGATCTCTCACAACGCGGGGCGCAAGGGCAAAACGCTTTGGACGGCGGCGGGCGAGGGAGAAAAGATCCACCTGCAGCTCTGCGACGACCAGAACGCCGAGGCGCGCTTCGTCGTGGACACGGTCAACCAAACCGTGGCAAAGGGCAAGGCGACCTATCGAGACTTTGCCGTCCTCTACCGCACCAATGCGCAAGCAAACAGCATTGAGAAGGCGTTTGCCCGCTCGGCTGTTCCCTATCGCGTGCTTGGCGGCACGCGCTTTACCGACCGTAAGGAGATCCGTGACGCGGTCGCCTATCTTCAGCTGATCAATAACCACGACGACAACGTGCGTCTAGCGCGTATCATCAACGAGCCGCGCCGCAAGATCGGTGCCAAAACGCTTGACACCATCGCGCTGATCGCCGAGGAGCAGGGGTGCAGTCAGTTTTCGGTCATTGAACGTGCCGCGACCTTTACGGCTCTGGAGCGCAGTCGCACGACGCTCGAGCAGTTTGCCGCGCTGATCAACTCGCTCACAGCCCTCTCCGCCACCGTCACGCTCGACGTGCTTTACGACGCCATGCTCGACCGCTCGGGCTACCGTCAGATGCTGATCGACGCGGGAGCCGAGGAGGCCGACCGACTCGAAAACCTTGACGAGTTCAAGTCGGGCATTCTCGAATACATGAAGGAAGCCGACGAGCCGACGCTTACAGGCTTTCTGGAAGAAACGGCACTTGTTGCCGACGTTGACCGCTACGACGAAAATGCCGACGCGGTGGTTATGATGACGATCCACAGCGCAAAGGGCTTGGAGTTTCCCATCGTCATTCTTCCCGGCATGGAGGACGGTCTGTTCCCCGGAATGCAGACCATTACCGCGGGCGATGTCGAGATGGAGGAGGAACGCCGTCTTGCCTACGTTGCGATCACACGCGCCAAGCGCGAGCTTTATATGCTCCATACACGCAACCGTCTGCTCTACGGACAGACCATGTACAATCCCGTCTCGCGATTCGTCAGCGAGATCCCGTCGGCACTCGTGGAAAAGCCGAGCGAGGAAGACGCACCGTCCTTCGGCACAGGCTTTGGACGTTCCGCGTTTGGCGGTTATTCCTCGTCCTACGGTGGCTCGTCCTACGGCGGCTCGGTCTACGGCGCGCGCGGTGCAGCATCGCCCGCCACGCAGAAAAAGACCTATTATTCTGCCCCCGCGGAGCGCACGCCGATCCGTCAGTCCGCGCCCCCCTCACAAGAACGCCTGACCGTCGGAAAGCCGCTTGCCCCGCAAAAGAGTACCGCGCAAAAGGAGCTGTTCTCGGCAGGCGACCGCGTCCGTCACATCACCTTCGGCGAGGGCGAGATCATTTCAGTCAAGCCCATGGGTGCCGATACGCTCTATGAGATCGTCTTTGACCGCGTGGGCACGAAAAAGCTGATGGCAACCTATGCGAAGCTGAAAAAAGTTTGAGTTTTACGGGGGAACTTTTTGAAAAAAGTTCCCCCGCGCCCCCTCAAAAACTTTCATAGCAGGGCCATTCCATATAAAACAATCATTGTACTGATTTTTAGATGGTGTTTTCCCCTTATTAGCCATATGACAGCTATTACCCTTAAACTTATATAAATCCAAGAAGGGAGGTGTCTGCTACCCATGACTTTCGAAGAATATTATCAAATAATGAAAGAATATGGCATTGATGAGCTTTGCTTTTTATATGCAGATATACAGTATTATATTGCGATTGATTTCGACCTTGCAAAAAGATTCCACTATGACCTTTTATTGTGGAGCGATGATAATGAAAAATTAATACGCTTTGACAATTTAGAAAAGCTCATCACAACACCTGTTTTTAATGGAAAAACTTTAGAACAAATATGGGATGATATCGAAATCGTTGGGATTGATGGCATTTCAGAATCAGAATACGAATCGTTATCTGGTTCATATAGCTTTGTCGAACAACTGCAAGAAGATGAGGAACTACAGTGGGAGTTCTTTTGGGGAATTAAAAAATCTTTTTTTGCTCAAATGAAGATCGCAGGTTTGACCGCTCTCGTTTTTGTTTTTTTGAGCATGGTATTCCCTTTGTTTGGACTATCCAATTGGGCTTTTGTAACACTGACAGGTATAGTTTCTGCCATTACGATGGTAATAGCAGGAGTTGTAATATGGAAAAACAAAGTAGAATATAGTTATCATATTTCTGATAAAAAAATTGTCATTTATAATGGAATCGTATTAGAAACCACGTATAAAAACATAAGAAATGTTAAATTGAAAAAGTCAATGTTTAGAAAATCCTCGAATACGATTCAGCTATATGTAAAAAAGGGTTGGAATATCAATTATATGCTTCGCAATATTCCCGATGCAGAAAAGATCTATAACTTGATAATTGAAAACATAGCAAAAGCCAACAGTAAATGAATTTTGTGTGGTGATAATCGCTCATAGCGAACAACGCGACGGTCGCCCCTACAATTTTAAGCATCGTGCGTTATTCCATGCAAAACAACGATTGTGGAGTTTTCAGGGTCTCGGTGGTCCCTGAAAACTTAGCGGCAGTACCTAACGATCTGTCCGCAAACATTCCCAATCTTGCCCTGAATAACCGATCGGGGCAAAGCATGAATGCTTTTATCCAACCTATCCATGCGGTAAAAGTTCTTGGAGGTGTCGGAACCTTCTTTCAAGAAGGTTCTGACAAAAAATACAAATCATGAACCAACAATATTTTCAAGAGTTATGTAATGAGATTATACACACAAGGCGGTCGCAGGGCGAGATGGGCATTGGAACGCTTGCCGAGAAGCGACTGCACGCGGTGATCAAAAAGTACGTTTGTCCGAACGTCGATTTTCACGAGGTTGGGGTAGAGGGTACGCGATACGTCTCGGACGTCCGGCTCGGCGACGAGATATACGAAATACAAACGGGTAGCTTTTACCCGATGAAGAAAAAGATCGCTTATTATCTGGAAAAGACCGACTGCAGCGTCACGGTGGTGCATCCCATTCCCTTTGTGCGCTGGATGTCGTGGGTCGAGCCCGACACCATGGACATTCTTCCACGGCGCAAGGTCGCGGGTAAAAAAGCGATCGATCTGCTCCCCGAGCTGTATTCCCTATCGGAGCATCTGAAAAATCCGCGTCTGCGCTTTCGGCTCCTCTTGCTTGAGGTGCAGGATTTCCGTCTGCTCAACGGGTGGTCAAACGACCGCAAAAAGGGCTCAAACCGCTACGAGCGTATTCCTCTCACGCTCATCGACGAGATCGATTTTCAAATGCCAAATGATTTTCGGCAATTCCTTCCGTCCACGCTCCCCGAACACTTTACGGTCAAGGAGTTCTCAGCACTCACCAAGCTCCGCGGACGCGATGCCTATTCGGCGGTCCACGCGCTCGAGGCTCTTGAACTGATCGAAGCCGCCAAGCCGATCGGTCGCAGTATGGGGTGGCGCCTGATTTCGACCTGAATTTTGCAGCATTCACGCAAGTTTTTTGAAAAATTCGCGTTTCGGTCTTGCAATCCACCCACAAAACCGTTATAATAGAATGGAAAAGGATCCGCGACACCTCTATTGTCGCTGAGCCGTCCGACAAACGCAGGGCTGCCCTGCGGCAGAAGGACGAGAAAAAAGAAGAAAAGAAGGCGGCAAAAGCCAAAAAGACCGACGCCGTCAAAGAGGACATCCCATGAAGGACATTCGAGAGATCAGCACCCCCGCGCTCGCGTATCTTGGCGACTGCGTGCTGGAGCTTTGCGTGCGGGAGCATC
>JAZRIE010000012.1:0-8128 GCA_045645105.1 Eubacteriales bacterium
ACCGTACCCTCGTCGGTACACTTCTTGCGCACCTTTTGCCAAAAGCCCTCGGCAGGCATGAGATTATCCATAAAATTGCCGTGCATATAGGGCTGACCGATCACTGCGGCAATCTGTCCCTTATATTGGTCAAAGACCTGCTCCAGCTGCTCGAAATTGTTCCACTCAACGTAGATGTTGTGCATCACGTCCTCTTCGATCACGCCCGCATAGTCGAGCTTTTGCGTCCAAGGTGCGACACCGTGATAATAGCCCTTGAAAAAGACGATCTTTTTGCGATGCGTGTAGGCGCGTGCCGCCATGATCGAAAGCGTGGTCACGTCGTTTCCGTTCTTGGCAAAAAATGCCCAATCCGCACTGGCGACCGTATCGACCAAAAGCTCGGCAAAATCGATCATTTTGGTATTGGGAAGCGTGGTGCAGTCCGAGATCGCGCGTTGCTTTGCGGCGGCGGCATCCACGTCGGGGTCGTGATAGCCCAGAATATTCGGGCCATACGCACACATGTAGTCGATAAAACGGTTGCCGTCAAGATCCCAAAGGTAGCTTCCCTCGGCGCGCGAGGAAAACAGCGGGAACGCCTCGACGGGCACGTAACAGCCCTCGGCAGGACCTTGGTGTCCGTAAATTCCGGACGGAATGACCTTGACCGCACGCTCAAACGCCTCGCGGCTCTTTGTATAATCATTGATCTTGTGCATCTCTGTCCCCTCCCTTTAAGCCAAATAGACCGACACGCGGTCGAGAATACGGTTGACGTTATCGACCTGCGAGATCATACCGCCAATACGCACCTTGCCCATGCCGACCGCCGCCACGGCGTTGATTTTTCCGTCAAACAGGTCACGCGCGGTCTCGAGCGAGTCAAAGGACATTTCGGAAAAGCCCTCGACGGGATCCGTATGGATCGCGGTCAGCCGATGCCCCTCGGCGCGCACACCGACGGCGTACCTGTCGCCAACGGTCAAACGGATCACGCCGTCCACGATATTGGACGCCGAAAAACGACCGATCTGATCCTCGTTCCCGATCTCGGCAACGGCTCCCGCGATCACGTGGAGCATCAGCACGGTCGAGCGCTCGAAAAATTCACGATCCTTCAGGCGTTCGGGGGCGGGGCGCAGATATTCGGAAAGCTTATCGGTCAGCTTGGTAAACGCGCCAAGCAAAAATCCGATATGCCAAAAGCCGCTGACGGGAATGGGAGTTCCCTTGCCGTCGATCATATCGTTGAATTTCTTGGGAGACGGAAAATACAGCTTGATACTGCAATCCTCAACGCCAACGCGCATTTTCGCGCGTCCGTTCACCAAAACAAGCGTTCCCTTGGGTCCGTTCTGTACCGAAAAGCCGATCGAGATCCTTTGATCCTTCACAAGCTCTGCGGCGTCGGAATCCATCTCCAAAAGCGTGGGGATCGCCCCAAGCACGCCAAACAAATTGCAGTATGCCAATACGCGTTCGTCCTTCATCATCATGCTCCTTGCATTATTTTTTGCATTTCTGTATCCATTATATCAAAAAAGAGAGGAAAAAGCAAGCCCTTTTTGAAAAAGAGATTGCTTTTCCCTCTTGGTTTACATTTTGTATTGCTTTTTGAGGCGGTCGAGCAGGCGCACGAACGGAAGCACCAGAAGTCCGCACACCACCAGATTGCTGACACCGTGCAAAAGGTCAAACGGTAGCCCCGCAACGACCCACGCGATCATTTTCTCAAGGTTCCAGTGGTACAGAAATGCCTGCGCAGGTGCGTAGAGGACACCGAACAAAAAGCCGTGCAACGCCGCAACGGTCGCATAAACGAACGGCGTCAGCCACTGCGGCATTTTACGCGGGAGCAGCATGACCGCCCCCCAAAGCAGCGTCCAGACATAGAGATACGGAACCCACCAAGGGGCAAATCCGCCGTACAGTCCCGTAATGAATACGAAAACGTAGATGGGATACAACGCCTTTTGCCGAAATACGACCGTCTGCGTAACGATAAAGAGCGCCAGCAGGTGAACGTTTGGGAAAACCTCCATGATCAGCTTTGACGCAAACATCATCGCCCCCAGAAGCCCAAACAAAATGATCTCCCTAAGATTCAGCTTCACGGTATTATTTTTCAACCTTAAAGGAATAGGTCGCACCCGCTACGATATTGGTCGTGTCCACACCGTTTACGGCATACTCACCGTTCTCGTAGAACGCCCAATAGGTCTTGTCCTCGTCGTAGTTGGCAACGATACCGTTTACCTTCTTGACGTAGAGTCCGTAAGCCCCCGGCTCGCCCTCGATCAGGTTCAGCTGTTGCAGTGCCTCGCCTACCGTGGTCTTGTCGGTGTGGATCTCAAAGTGCGTTTCGTTTCCGTCCTTGTCCACAACGGTAAAGTTGAACGCGGTCTGCCCCGTACCGAGCACGGTCACCACGTGTGCCTCGCCGCTCTCGGTGGGTGTGTTTGTTTCGTCGTCGCTACAACCGTATGTAAAGAGTGCCATAGCCGCAATCAGCACGATACACAGGATGAACGACAACAGTCTTTTCAGTGTTGTCTTCTTCATGTTCTGTAGATCTCCTTGTTTTTTTATTTTTCCTCTTTCTGCCGGCACTCGCGGCGTTTTCTTTGAGGTGCTTTGCCGACCAAGTATTTCGACTCGACGCACCGCTGTCCGCCTTCTCGGATCTCTCCAATGGCATCTTCCCCGAATGCGGCTTCGGGCGAGGACAACGGCTTGCTTGCGTCTCACGGCGACGGGCTCGTACAGGACTCTCACCTGTTTCCATGAACGGCAAGGCTATTATACCATGTCGTCTTGCTTTTGTCAATTCAATTTGCGAAAAATGGAAAAAGTGAAAAAATAAATTCTTGACAAATGAAAAAAGCGGGTGTATAATAAAGGTAGAGAGTAAATTTTCAGGAGGGATCTGCCATGAATAAGATCATCACCATCGGGCGTGAATTCGGAAGCGGCGGACGCGAGCTTGGCAAGCGGCTTTCCGAGCTTCTCGGCATCGCTTACTACGACAAAGAGATTATGGAAGAAATCTCCAAACGAACGCAGCTTGCCGAAAATTACCTGCACAAGATCATTGAGCACAAGGCGGGCGTGTATTTCCCGATCACCACGGGACATACGATCCACGCGGCGGGAAGCGACTATATGCTCAGACAATACAACACCATTTACGCCGAGCAGGCAAACGTGCTGCGCGAAATGGCGGAAAAATCCGATTGCGTGATCGTTGGACGCTGCGGCGACTATATTTTGAGAAATCATTCCCCCATGCGTCTGTTCGTTTACGCCGACATGGAGTCCAAGATAAAGCGTTGCCGCGAAAAGGCAGACGAGCATGAGCATCTGAGCGACCGTGAGCTTGCCAAGGAGATCCGAAGGATCGACAAGCACCGCGCGAAATACTATCACTACTATACGGGACACAAGTGGGGTGTGCATACCAACTACGATCTTTGCGTCAACACCTCAAGCATGGAGATCAGCGAGCTTGCCGAGGCACTCGCGCATCTGTTCCAGGACAACTAACCATACGATAAAATCGGTAAAGGCGGCTTTCTCAAGGCTAAGAAGCAGAGAAGGTCGCCTTTTGATTCATGATATCTCAAAGCTCGCGCACGGCTCGCAGGAGCGCGTCCATCTGCTTTTTGGTAGTCGCGTAGCCCGTACTGACGCGTACCGCACCGCCTGCCCCCGTGCCGAGTGTCGCGTGTCCCAAAGCCGAGCAATGGAATCCCGTTCGCACGCAGATCCCTTGTCGGTTCAAGGAGTCTCCCACGGCGTCCGACGACATTCCGTCCAGGTTGAACAAAAGCACAGAGCCTACGTGATGCGGCGTATAGACCGTCACCCTCGGCATCTGCAAAAGACGCTCCTGAAGATAGCGGTTCATCTCCCGCGCGTGCGCGCCGATCTCGTCAACGCCTCTTTGCCGCACGAAGCGAATTCCCTCGCAAAGTCCCGCGATGGCGGGCGTTGGGAGCGTTCCCGCCTCGTATCTTTCGGGAGCCTCGTCGGGCATGCCACCCTCCAAGGATTGAAAGCCGCTTCCCCCCTCGATCAGCGTGTCGACGTGCAAGCCCTCCGACAGTAGCATGAGTCCGCACCCCTGAGGTCCTAACAGTCCCTTGTGTCCGGGGACGCAAAGCGCGCTGATGCAGGACTCCTTCATATGAATTGGAATATGCCCTGCCGACTGCGCCGCGTCTACCACGAACGGAATGCCGCGCTCTGCGCAAAGTCTTCCGATCTCGGTGATCGGGAGCGTTGCCGAACAGATATTCGACGCATGTGCCGCGATCAAAAGTCGTGTATTCGGCTTGATAAGCGACACGATCGCGTGGCAGATCTTATCGGGCGTTCGCGTCGGATCGGTCGGAAAGGTCGGAAAGAGGTCGTAGGAGATCCTCCCCTCCCTTGCCAGCTTATAGATGGGACGATAGACCGAATTATGCTCCATATCCGAGAGAAGCACGTGACCGCCCGTCCGCAAAAGCCCCTTGATCAGAATATTGATCGACATGGTGGTATTCATGGTAAAGACCACGCCCTCGGGATTGGAAAGCCCAAACAGCTCCGCCGCCTCGCAACGGCACTCGTATATTTTTTGCGCCGCCCGCATGGCAAGCGCGTGCGAGCCGCGCGCGGGGTTGCCGCAATACTGCCGCATGCAGCGCCTCTGTTCCTCGATCACGCTCGGCGGCTTTGGAAAGCTCGTGGCGGCATTGTCTAAATAGATCACTGCCCTGCCTCGTAGCAGGAACGCACGCGAATGCCCGCGTCCCTCAAAATTCTTTTTGCGTCATTTTCCCATATGCAGGGATAAGAAAGCGCATAGGCGCATCCGCGTCCCGTTCGTGAGGACTCCGCACGAACCACCTCTGTGCGAATTGCGGCGGCAGCCAGCACACTCTGCGCTCGCATTGCCTGCGTCATGGAACCGATAACGCATACGCACGCGCCCCGCTCTGAATTGTTGCGCATATAAACACCTCCTTCATTGTCAATATATGACGAAGCTCGACGACAAGTGAATCATACTTCGGGTGAATACAGTCTTTTTGCGGTGTCCATAATATTCATATCCCCCCAACGATTCACCAACGAAAGGACTGAATAAAATGAACAAACCGCAAATTATCCGTTGCTGTGCGCGAGAGATCCTTGACTCGCGTGCCAACCCCACCGTAGAAGCCACCGTTTTTCTCTCGGACGGAACGGTTGGCGTTGCCAGTGTCCCCTCGGGTGCCTCCACGGGCATCTACGAGGCTTGCGAGCTTCGTGACGGAGACCGTCGTCGTTACCAAGGCAAGGGCGTGCAGGAAGCCGCCGCAAACGTGGCAAAGATCATCTCGCCTGCCATTTCGGGGGCTTATGCCTCGGAGCAGACCGAGATCGACCGTATTCTCTGCGATCTTGACGGCACCGACAACAAGAGCCGTCTTGGCGCGAACGCCATTCTTGCCGTCTCGCTTGCCACCGCGAGAGCTGCCGCGAATTGGTATCATCTGCCGCTCTACCGCTATCTCGGCGGTGCCTCTGCCGAGCGCTTGCCCGTACCGATGATGAACATTCTCAACGGCGGCGCGCACGCCTCCAACAACGTGGAAATTCAGGAATTTATGATCGCGCCCGTGGGAGCGACCTCATTTGCCGAGGCTCTGCGTATGGGTTGCGAGATCTATCATAAGCTTGGACGGATCCTGCGTGCCGAGGGCTTTGCCTCGACAGTAGGCGACGAGGGCGGCTTTGCCCCCAATCTCAACGACGACGAGGCGGCGCTTGAGCTGATCTGCCGCGCCATTGAGGAAAGCGGCTACGACACTGAACGGGTGAAGATCGCGCTTGACTGCGCGGCGAGCGAATGGTTCTCCGAGGACGGAAGCTATCACATGCCAAAGCGCGGAAAAAACTACAGTCGCACGGGGCTGATCGAGAATTGGTCGTCGCTCGTCAACAAATATCCGCTGTTCTCGATCGAGGACGGGCTTGACCAACGCGACTTTGACGGCTGGAGCGAGATGACCTCTCGTCTTGGCGACCGCGTGATGCTCGTTGGCGACGATCTGTTCGTGACCAACGAAAAGCGTCTGCGCGAGGGCATCCGACGCGGTGCGGGAAATACCATTCTCGTCAAGCCCAATCAGATCGGAACGCTTACCGAGGTCATGAACGTGATCGGCACGGCGAGGAGCGCTGGATACCAATTTATCCCCTCTCACCGAAGCGGTGAGACCGAGGACACCACGCTTGCCGACCTCTCGGTTGCCATGAACGCGCCGTTTATCAAGGCTGGTGCGCCCTGCCGTAGCGAGCGCGTTGCCAAATACAACCGCCTGCTTCGTATTGAAGCGGCACTCGGTTCATCCTCGCGCTACGGCTGGAACGGGAGTGAGATCAAGGGGCATCGCAGAATTTTGGTATAACCGAAAGCGATACAAAAGGAGACCGCCTCATTCGAAGCATCAGCTTCGATGTGGCGGTCCTTTTTTTGATATGTTATTTTTGTTCGTTTTCGGGATGCTCGAACAGAGTCGGAATAAAGTATTGCTCCTCATCCACGTCGTAAAACTTGTCGTAAAAATGATTTTCAAGCTTGTGCGTATAGGGTGAGCAACGGAACAGTCCGCAATGCTGGCGCATGATCGGCATATAGCGTCGGTCGGCAAAGATAATATGCTCAACCAGCGGAACGCCAAGCGTTTGAAGATAATTGTTGAGGGTGTCGGTCATGTCCAGATCCATGCTTGAGGGTGTTGCGATCCCATTTGGGTGATTGTGCGCCAGCACCACGCAACCTGCCCTATGTGCCAAAACCAATTCGGTGATCCTTCTCACCGAGGAATCGGTACAGTTGACGGTTCCCTCCGAGATCTGCTCGCACCTGATCAGATTCATGCGGTTATTCAGGATCATCATGTATAGTGTCTCAACGTTCTTGCCAACAAAGCACGGAAACAGAAACCGCACCACGCGCGAGAGCGTGTTGTAGCAGGTGTGCTGCTCGAGCGTATCTCTTTCGTAGCGTCGTAAAAGCTCGACGATCAGCTTGATCTGCAAAGCCGAGGTGTTACCGATTCCCGTTACGTCGCACAGCTCGGGGATCGATGCATCCATCGCAGCTCTGACCGAGCCGAATCGGTCAAGAAGCGCGTGCGCGATCGGGTTCGTGTCGGCGCGCGGAATGGTTTGTTGAAGGAGCATTTCTAAAAGCTCGTGATCAGCAAAATTTGCGTATCCGTTTCGCATTGCACGGTCGCGCATACGCTGACGGTGATGTGTATGTGGATTGTTTTCCATAATTATCTTCTCTTGAGTCTGCCTACCACCTTGCCCCTGCAACGAACGTCCGAAAAATCCTTGAGCAGGATCGGACCGTATTCGGGGTTGAGGGAGAGCAAACGGTCTCCTCCGTATTGCTTAAAGTAGCCTGCTCCGTCAAGCAGGAAAATACCAAGCTCGCCATTCTCTACGCTTTCCGCCGATTGCACGAGCAGAATGTCGCCGCTGTGATAGCGTGGCTCCATGCTGTTGCCGTTGATGCGAAGCGCGTAGTCTGCTTCGGCGGTCTTCTCATTGTCGGGGATCTGTAGCTTCTCGGCACGGCTTGCGTCCAGATACTCACCCACACCTGCCGAGACGGGAAGCTCGTACAGCTCGATGGGGCGTCGTCCCGTGCGCGCCACGGGCTCACCCGCGTATCGGTTGACCGAGCCGCCCGTCTTGATGATCCGCGCGGGCTTGGCGGGAACGACCGCATCGGCAGCTGCTCCTCCGTCGGCACGAAACGATTCCAGCCGCTCGACCTCCTTTTCCAGCACCGTTTCCACCATTGCCTTACCAAAGCTGTCGAGCCTGCGATAGCTTTCGATCATGCGGATCTCTCCGCCGTCGAGCGTGTAATTGTTCGTGTTCTCGGGCGTGCCGTTGACGATATACTCCACCGAGCATCCGAGAGCGCCGCAAATGGCTACGACGTTGGAAAGCTTGGGAGAGTCACTCATGCCCGCGAGGATCTTACTCAGGGTTCCAAGCGGAATCCCAGATTGCTCCGCGAGCTGGTCGTTGGTCATTTTTCTTTCATTTTTTAATTTCTTAATTCGATCGAGATAGGTTTCCATTTTCAGCCCCC
>JAZRIE010000013.1:0-7803 GCA_045645105.1 Eubacteriales bacterium
TACATCGATCACAACACCCTGCAATCGGGCTTTGAGAACGCCGACGACTACCGTTTTATTCAGTCGATCGCCAAAAAGCACGGCATTTATTTCTCACGCCCCGGAAACGGCATCTGCCATCAGGTGCATCTGGAGCGCTTCGGGATCCCCGGCAAAACGCTGATCGGCTCGGATAGCCACACCCCCACGGGCGGCGGCATCGGCATGCTCGCGTTCGGCGCAGGCGGTCTCGACGTTGCAGTCGCGATGGGCGGCGGCGCGTATTACATCACCATGCCCAAAATGATCAAGGTCAATCTTACGGGCAAGCTTCGCCCCTTCGTGACCGCTAAGGACGTCAGCCTTGAAATTCTGCGCATCCTTTCGGTCAAGGGCGGTGTCGGCTCGATCATTGGGTGGGGCGGGGAGGGGATCAAGACGCTGGCGGTGCCCGAGCGTGCCACCAATACCAACATGGGAACCGAGCTGGGCGCTACCACCTCGATCTTCCCGTCCGACGAAATTACACGCGAATTTTTGAAGGCAGAGGGCAGAGAGAGCGACTACCTGCCGCTTTCCAGCGATGCCGACGCGGTATACGACCGCGTGATCGACATCGATCTTTCGTCGCTCAAGCCGCTGATCGCTTGCCCCCACAGCCCCGACAACGTCGTGACCGTTGAGAGCCTGAAGGGAACCAAGGTCGATCAGGTCTGCATCGGCTCTTGCACCAACTCGTCGCTCCTCGACATGCTCAAGGTGGCGGCACTTCTCAAGGGAAGAACCGTGCGCCCCGAGGTCAGTCTGTCGATCTCGCCCGGCTCGCGTCAGGTGCTTTCCATGCTTGCCGACTGCGGGGCGCTTTCGGATATCCTCGCAAGCGGCGCGCGCGTGCTGGAGTGTGCGTGCGGTCCTTGCATCGGCATGGGATTTTCCCCCAATTCCGCAGGCGTGAGTCTGCGTACCTTCAACCGTAATTTTGAGGGCAGAAGCGGAACGGCAGACGCAAGGGTCTACCTCGTTTCTCCCGAGACCGCAGTTGCGGCGGCACTGACGGGTGAGATCACCGATCCCATTCTGCTCGGTGAGATGCCCGAGATCAAAATGCCCGATGCTTTCAAGGTGGACGACAGCGCGATCTTAGCTCCCGCATCGCCCGAGGAAGCAAAGAACCTGGAAATTCTGCGCGGACCGAACATTAAAAAATTCCCCGATTGCCACCCGCAGGAGGACTCGATCAAGGCAGAGCTTGTCCTCAAGGTAGGCGACAATATCACAACCGACCATATCATGCCCGCGGGCGCGAAGATCCTTCCGTACCGCTCCAACATTCCGTTCTTGTCTCAGTACTGCTTCGGCGTGTGCGACAAGACCTTCCCCGAGCGCGCCAAGGCGGCAGGGCAGAGCATCGTGGTGGGCGGCCCCAACTACGGTCAGGGCTCGTCGCGTGAGCATGCCGCGCTGGTTCCGCTCTATCTCGGCGTGCGTGTGGTGATCACCAAGTCGTTTGCGCGTATCCACGTCGCCAACCTGATCAACGCGGGTATTATGCCGCTGACGTTTGCGAACCCCGAGGACTACGAAAAGGTCTCGCAGGGTGATACGCTCTCGATCGACGGCGTGTGGGCAGGTATGGATAGCGGAAGCATGACGCTTTACAACGAGACGACGGGCGAGAGGATCCCGCTGGTCTGCTCCTTTACCGACCGCCAAAAGGCAATACTGAAGGCAGGAAGCCTGCTTGCCTATACGGGCAGTCAACTTTAATGAAAAGATCCTTTGGAAATAAGAGGTATTGAATATGACAAGGATTGCAATGAAAACGCCGCTCGTGGAGATGGACGGCGACGAAATGACACGCGTGCTTTGGCAGATGATCAAGGATGAGCTTCTGTACCCGTTCGTTGATCTGAAGACCGAGTATTACGATCTGGGGCTTCCCGAAAGAGAAAAGACCAAGGATCAAGTCACCTTCGATTCGGCATACGCCACCCAAAAATACGGCGTTGCGGTCAAGTGCGCTACCATCACGCCCAATAAGCAGCGTGTGGAGGAATACAATCTTACAGAGATGTGGAAAAGTCCCAACGGCACGATCCGCGCGATCCTGGACGGTACGGTCTTCCGTGCGCCGATCCTGATCGACAGCATTCGTCCCGCGGTCCGCAATTGGCAAAAGCCGATCACCATCGCGCGTCACGCATACGGCGACATCTATAAGGCGACCGAATACCGCGTGCCCGCAGAGGGGAAGGCAGAGCTGGTCTTTACCGATAAGGACGGCGTTGAGACCTTCCGCCAGACGGTCTACGATTTTGAGTGCGCGGGCGTTTTGCAGGGAAGCTACAATAAGGACAGCTCGATCCGCTCCTTTGCGCATTCCTGCTTTCAGTACGCGCTCAACACCAAGCAGGATCTGTGGTTCTCCACCAAGGACACCATTTCCAAGCAGTACGATCAGACCTTTAAGCTGATCTTTCAGGAAATTTATGACAACGAGTACAAGACCCAATTTGAGGAAGCGGGCATCGAGTACTTCTATACGCTGATCGACGACGCGGTCGCACGCGTGATCCGCAGTAAGGGCGGCTTTATCTGGGCTTGCAAGAACTACGACGGCGACGTGATGAGCGATATGGTCTCCACCGCCTTCGGCTCGCTTGCCATGATGACCTCGGTTCTCGTCTCTCCCGACGGAAAATACGAGTACGAGGCGGCACACGGAACGGTCACGAGACACTACTACCGCTATCTTCAGGGTGAGGAGACCTCTACCAATCCGATCGCGACCATTTACGCGTGGTCGGGCGCGCTCCGCAAGAGAGGCGAGCTTGACGGCCTTGACGATCTCGTCAACTTTGCCGATCAGCTTGAGGGGGCATGCATCGATACGCTGAATAGCGGGATCATGACCAAGGACCTCGTCGGTCTTGTTGCAGAGGGAACCAAGACCACCTCGGTGAACTCTCACGATTTTATCCTTGCGATCCGCAAGAACCTCGAAGCAAGACTTGCATAATACACGGCAGGTGCTTTCGTGAACGAATGAAGCGTCACGGAAGCACCTGCTTTTATCAATCACGAGGGTGTTCCTTTCAGAAGTGATAAATATAACCGAAATATTTCATTTTTTTCATAACCTGTCATGCGCCGTCATAGATTGTGACGAGGTGATGATATATGAAAAACAAGCTAAGATTGCGAATTTTTACGCTTTTGCTCACAATTTGTCTGCTTCCTATGGGGGGGCTTTCGGTGGCTTCGGACGAAGCGATCGTACCGATCTCCGAAAACCACGATGCCGTCTCCGACCTCGGCGTGGCGGACGGCTCCTTGAATTTAAACTGCAAGAGCGCGATCCTGATGGAAGCCGAAACGGGGGCGATCCTTTACAAGCAAAACTGCGACGAAAGGCTTCCGCCCGCGTCGGTGACCAAGATCATGACACTCCTGCTCGTTATGGAAGCCGTCGATGCAGGCGTCGCGCATATGGACAGCGTGGTCACGGTCTCGGCAAACGCGGCGTCAATGGGTGGGTCGCAGGTCTATCTGAAGGAGGGCGAGCAGATGCTTCTGGAGGATCTGCTCAAGAGCGTGGTGATCGCCTCGGCAAACGATGCCGCCGTGGCACTTGCAGAGTTTGTCGCGGGGAGCGTTCCGTCCTTTGTGGAGAAGATGAACAAGCGCGCCTCGGAGCTTGGCATGGTCAACACGACCTTTGAAAACGTGACCGGACTTGACGACACCGCGCAGGCACATCTGACGAGCGCGCGCGATATTGCGCTGATGTCGCGTGCGTTGATCGCACACGAGGAGATCCTCAAATACAGCTCGATCTGGATGGACACGATCCGCGACGGCGCGTTTGGACTGACCAACACCAACCGTCTTGTGCGGTTTTACCCCGGCTGTACGGGGCTGAAAACAGGCTCGACCTCAAAGGCGGGCTTTTGTGTCAGCGTCACGGCAGAGAGAGACGGCTTTTCGTTGATCTGTGTGGTCATGGGCGCGGAATCGCGCGACGTGCGCAATGCCATTGCCACCGAGCTTCTCGATTGGGGCTTTGCAAATTACGGCATCTTCCGTGCCGATGCGGGTACGGCAGGCGCGGTCAAGGTGACGGGCGGCTCTTTGGGCGAATGTCCCACCGCCTACGGCGCGTTTTGCCGCGTGCTGCCAAAAGCCTCGGTTTCTTCGGTGGAGACGAGAGTGGTCTTACCCGAGAGCATCACGGCCCCGATCAAGCAGGGGGATCAGGTCGGAAGCGTCGAATATCTCTCTGCGGGAAGCGTGGTCGGTGAGGTTCCCATCACGGCGGGGGAGGATGTTTCAAGGATCAACTTTTTTGAGGTCTTCGTGCGCATTTTGGCAAAGTTTTTGCTGATATAAACACGGCATTTCGACAAGATTGAATAAAAAAACAAAATGTTGGTTTTTTTTGAAAAAAGCTATTGTTTTTTCAAAACAAATGTAGTATAATATGCTTTGATGTTATTATTTAAGGAAGGTCAAAGTCCATGTCTGTTAAACTCAATGACAAGTACGTTTCTTCATTTATCCGCGCTCATGAATATGAGTACATCCAGCCCGAGATCACCATGGCAGATCAGCTTTTGCGCACCCGAACGGGCGCGGGAAAGGATTTCCTGGGTTGGGTCGATCTGCCCGAAAATTACGACAAGGAGGAATTCTCCCGCATCGTCGCTTCTGCCGAAAAGATCCGCAAGACCTGCGATATTCTGATCGTGATCGGTATCGGCGGCTCCTATCTCGGCGCGCGTGCCGTCATTGAATTTTTGAAGTCGCCCAACTACAACGCGACAAGAAAGGGCACCCCCGCGATCTATTATGCGGGCAACTGCATCAGTGCCGACGCCATGAATGAGCTTCTCGCCATCTGCGAGGGCAAGGACGTTTGCGTGAACGTCATTTCCAAGTCGGGAACCACCACCGAGCCGGCGATCGCGTTCCGTATCTTCCGTGCGTATCTCGAGAACAAGTATGGCAAGGAGGGCGCGCGTGAGCGTATTTTCGTTACCACCGACAAGGCACGCGGAACGCTTAAGCAGTTTGCAACCGAGGAAGGCTACGAGACCTTCGTCGTTCCCGATGACGTGGGAGGTCGCTTCTCGGTGCTGACCGCTGTGGGACTGCTTCCCATTGCCGCCGCAGGCATCGATATTCAGAAGCTGATGGAGGGCGCATTTGCGGCAAGCCGTGCCTACACCGATCCCGATCTCTCCAAAAACGATTGCTACCGCTATGCCGCCATCCGCAACATCCTTTACCGCAAGGGTAAGTCGATCGAGGTCATGGCAAGCTACGAGCCCTGCTCGGCAATGCTCAACGAGTGGTGGAAGCAGCTCTACGGCGAGAGCGAGGGAAAGGACGGGAAGGGCGTTTTCCCCGCATCGGTCATCTACTCCACCGATCTGCACTCGCTCGGTCAGTTCGTGCAGGACGGAAGCCGCAACATCTATGAAACCGTTTTGGAGATCGCCGACACAGGCTCGCAATACGAGATCCCGAACGATCCCGCCAACATCGACGGACTCAACTTCCTCTCGGGCAAGGACATCAATTTCGTCAAGAAGACGGCAATGCAGGGAACGATTTTGGCACACGTGGACGGCGGTGTTCCGAATATTCTTTTGGAGGTCAGCGAAAAGAGCGCGTTCGCATTGGGTGAGCTGTTGTACTTCTTTGAGCTTGCCTGCGCAATCTCGGGATACCTGCTCTCTGTCAATCCCTTCGACCAGCCCGGTGTCGAATCTTATAAAAAGAACATGTTTGCGCTGCTCGGAAAGCCCGGATACGAGGATCTGCGCGAAAATTTGGAAGAAAGATTGAAAAATTAATCAAGAAGATTGGAAAACCTCTTGACTTTGCTTCCGAAATTTGTTATAATGTTGTTACAGGGCAGTAAATTTTTTCTGTCCGAATTTGTGGGAGGTAAAATCGAATGTTAAAACTTATCATTGGCGTAAAAGGAACCGGTAAAACCAAAACCTTGATCAACCTTGTAAACGGCGCGCTTGAGGTCACGAAGGGTGACGTTGTCTGCATCGAAAAGGGTGTCAAGTTGAGATACGATATTAAGCCCACGGCGAGACTCATCGACGTGGAAGAATATATGGTCAGCGACGCACAGTCTCTGTATGGCTTCGTTGCGGGCATTTTGGCAAGCAATCACGACGTGACCGATCTGTTTATTGACAGCACGCTCAAGATCTGCAATGGGGACGTTCCCGCGTTTGAGACGCTGGTGGTTGAGCTGGATAAGCTCGTTACCAAGGTTGGATTGAACATGATCATGACGGTTTCCATGCCCGAGGAAGAGGCTTCCGAAACCATTCGTAAGTTCATCTGAGCGAATACGTAAAATTTCACCGCAGTTCTGCGCAAAAACCGGCAGGACTGCGGTATTTCTATTGACAGAGAAAGGGAGAGCGGGAATATGGTTTTGATCATTGCCGAAAAGCCGAGCCTTGGACGCAACATTGCGGCGGCGATCGGTGCCACGCAAAAGCGGCAGGGCTATATTGAGGGGGAAGGGTACCTGATCACGTGGGCGTTCGGGCATCTGTTCTCCTTGTGCGATATTGAAAGCTACAATCCACAATCCGATGGCGGCACGCGCTGGACGCTCGAAAATCTTCCTTGCTTTCCAGCGGAGTTTCGTTTTGAATTGCGCCGCGAGAACGGTAAGACGGTCGATGCGGGCGTGCGGCAGCAGTTTGAGGTGATCCGTGCGCTCTGCAACCGCCCCGACGTCGATACCGTCGTCAACGCGGGGGACGCCGACCGCGAGGGAGAGATCATTATCCGACTCTGTATTCAGAATGCGCTCACAACGCCCAAAACGCAAAAAAGACTTTGGCTGCCCGACCAGACCCCCGAAACGGTGCGTAAGGCACTCTCCGAAATGAAGACCGAGAATGAATACGATCTTCTTGCCGCCGAGGGCTTTGCGAGGACCTATATCGATTGGCTCTACGGTGTCAATCTCACGCGCTACGCAACGCTCAAAACCGGAACACTGCTTCGCGTGGGGCGCGTGATCGTTCCCATCGTCAAGGCGATCTACGACCGCGATATGGCGATCCGCAAGTTCGTACCGGGGAAATATTACGCAATGGTCAGCCGCGAGAAGACCAAGGGCGAGGTGGTGGAGCTGACCTCAAAGCATAAATTTGAGCAGGATCAGTTAGCACAGGCGCAGGGTATGTGCGCGCGCTACAACGCGGCGGGGGCAGTGGTCACGGGTGTGAAGAACAAAAAGGACAAGCTTTTTGCGGGCAAGCTTTATTCACTCTCCAAGCTCCAGAACGTGCTTGGAAAGAAGTACAAGATGTCGATGCAGGAGAGCTTGGCTCTCGTGCAGGGACTTTATGAAAAAGGCTATCTGACCTATCCGCGTACCAACTCGGAGTATCTTGCCACCGCAGAGAAGGACAAGATCCGTAAGATCCTTGCAGGCTGTGCGAAGCTTGGTTATCCTGTGGTCTTTAAGGACAACAAGACGATCTTCGACGACAGCAAGATCGAGTCGCACTCGGCACTCACGCCGACCTATAAAATTCCGACCAAAGCACAGCTGAGCGAGCGCGAGATGCAGGTCTATTCTACGGTATTCCGTCGCTTCGTGGCGGTCTTTTGCGCCGAGGAATGCGTGGTGTCGCGCACCGAGATCACGATCGACGTTGGCGACCTTGAGACCTTTACGCTCAAGGGCATGACGATGCTCGAGCGCGGCTGGACGAAATACGACGACTACAACCAAAAGGACAAGATCCTGCCGCCGCTCCAAAAGGGCGATGCCGT
>JAZRIE010000014.1:0-3582 GCA_045645105.1 Eubacteriales bacterium
AAAGCCGAACAACAGCATGCAGAAAAATCCAAGTGGATCGAGGTGACGCAGGGGATTGAGCGTCAGGCGCCCCATGTGATAGGCGGTCATGTCGCCGCATTTGTACGCCGCGTAGCCGTGCGCCGTCTCGTGGAGCGAGAGGGCAAGCATGATTACGGGCATGATGAGGATCAGCTCAATCAGAATATCGGCAAGGCTACCGCCCTGCAGAATGGAAAATAACATATTGGAAAATCCTTTCGGGAAAAATCAATGGTTGGTTTATAACCGAATATCGGTCGTGTCGGCGATCAGCTTCCAAAGCTCGGCGCGCCCCTCGCCCTTGAGCGACGAATAAAAGAGGATCGGCGTGTCGGTGGGAATGTCGGGATGACTGTGCAGCTTTTCGGTCGCGGCACGGCGCTCGGTGGCGTTGAGCTTGTCGCATTTGGTCGCAACGACCACGAAGGGGATCCCCGACTCCGACAAGAAACGAAGCATCATTTCGTCGTCTGCCGTAGGACCTACGCGGCTGTCTACAAGCTGAATGACCAGCTTGAGCAGATCAACGTTGGGGTTGTTGGTAAAATAGCCGTCGGTGAGCGCCGACCATTGCGCCTTGTCCTCGGGGCGGCGTTTGGCAAAGCCGTAGCCGGGAAGATCGACAAGAAATAGCTTTTTGTCTACGTCGTAAAAGTTAATGGTAATGGTTTTGCCGGGGGCAGAGCTGACGCGTGCTAAGGATTTGCGTGCGAGCAGGGAGTTGATCAGCGAGCTTTTGCCCACGTTGGAACGCCCCGAAAACGCGATCTGTACCATAGCGTCGGTGGGGAACTGACGGATCAGCCCCGCGCTGATGCGCAGACTCGTATTGTTGAGATTGAGCGACATCGCGTCTCTCCTTTCGTTATTTGTTCTCGGTAAAATGGACCCGCGTGCCGTTGGGAACGCCCATGGGAACGAACTTGGATGCGGCAACCGACTCCTCGGTGGCACACTCGACCGTTTGCAGAGTCTCGATGGGAAGCAACGCGTGCGACAGCACCTCGCCCACCGTGCGGCAGGGGATGATGGTCAGATTTTCACGCGCCAGCGCGTCGATCTCGTCAAGGTCACGCAGATTGTCGGCAGGGATCAGCACGGTCTTCACACCCGCGTTGTACGCCGCCATGGTCTTTTCCTTCAGACCGCCAATGGCAAGGGCTTTGCCGCGCAGACTGACCTCGCCCGTCATGGCTACGTCGCGGCGGACGGCTCTGCCGGTCAGCGCACTCACAAGGGCGGTGACCATCGTCACGCCCGCGGAAGGACCGTCCTTCGGAACAGCCCCCTCGGGGAAGTGGATATGAATATCCTTCGTCTTGTAGAAGTCGGTGGGGATACCGTACTCGGCGGCAATCGAGCGGACGTAGCTGACCGCGATCTGTGCCGATTCCTTCATCACGTCGCCAAGAGATCCCGTGGTCTCGATCTTACCCGTACCCTCAAGCACGGCAACCTCGACCTTGAGGAGCGATCCGCCAAGCTCGGTATAGGCAAGACCGTTGACACAGCCAACCTCGTCCTGCGCGTCCACCGTTTCGGGAAGCAGCTTGCGCGCACCGAGATAGCCTTCTATATCGGCGGCGGTGATCACGATCTGCTTTTTCTCCTCGGAGGGCAGCTTTTTGCCTGCCTTGCGGCAGAGTGTTGCGACCGTGCGCTCAAGATTACGTACACCCGCCTCGCGCGTGTAATAATCGATGATCTCAAGGATCGCGTCGTCGGTGATGCGGAGCGTGCGGCGGTTCAGCCCATGACGCTTCAGCTGCTTGGGGATCAGGTGATCCTTGGCAATGGCAAGCTTTTCACGCTTGGTGTAAATGCCAAGCTCAATGATCTCCATACGGTCCATCAAGGGACGCGGGATCATATCGAGCGAGTTGGCGGTAGCGATAAACATACAGTCGGAGAGATCGAAGGGAAGCTCCACGAAATGATCGCGGAAGGTCTTGTTCTGCTCGGCGTCCAGCACCTCAAGAAGTGCCGAGGTGGGATCTCCGTGCGAGTCGCGCGTGAGCTTGTCGATCTCGTCCAGCAGAATGAGCGGATTGCGCACACCTGCTTGCGTCAGCGCGGTGATGATGCGCCCGGGCATCGCGCCGATATAGGTCTTGCGGTGACCTCTGATGTCTGCCTCGTCGCGCACGCCGCCAAGCGAGATGCGCACGTATTTGCGGTTCATGGCACGTGCGATCGATGCGGCGATCGAGGTCTTGCCCACGCCGGGAGGACCGACGAGACAAAGGATCTGATTTTTCAGATCGGGGTTGAGCTGCTTGACCGCGATGTACTCGACGATGCGCTCCTTGACCTTCTCCAGACCGTTGTGGTCGGCATCAAGCACCTTTTGCACGACCGAGAAGCTGACGCGGTCCTTGGTGGTCTTGCTCCACGGAATATCAAGGCAGGTATCAAGGTAATTGGCGATCACGGTCGCCTCGGCAGAGCCGTAGGGGACCTTCGCGAGACGGTCGTTTTCCTTTTTCAGCTTTGCCTCGACCTCGGCGGGCAGAAGGCTTGCGCGGATACGCGCGTCGAACTCCTCGACCTCGCCGCCCTCGCCAAGCTCCTCTTGAATGACCTTGATCTGCTCGCGCAGGTAGTATTCCTGCTGATTGCGGCTCATGCGGGCATTGACACGACGGCGGATGATGGCTTCCTCTTGCATGACAGACGCCTCGGAAGCAAGGATCTCGAGCGTGGTTTCGGCGCGACGGAAGGGATCAAAGCACTCGAGCACGGCTTGCTTGTCGCGGTCGCGGACGAAAATATTGGACGCGATAAAGTCCGAAAGCACAGCGGGATCGTTGATCATGCGTGCGGCGTTCATCAGGTCGTCGGTGCTTGTGGGAAGGAACGCGGCGTGTTTTTTCAGTGCTTCCAGAAGCGCGTGAACGTAAGCCTCGCCGCGCACACCGCCACCGTCGGGCAGTTGGATCCGCTTGCAAAGCAGGTCGGCTTCCACACGCGCGCCGTTTTTGCGGTATTTTACTGCGGTTGCGCGCGCGTTGCCCTCGGTGATAACACGCATTTTTCCGTCGGCGGTGCGGAGCATCTGCTTGATCCTTGCCACGGTTCCCACACGGTAGTAGGGGAATGGCTCATCCTCGGAGCAAAGCTCGTCGTAAGAGGTCAGAAACAGATAGGCATTTCCCGCGGCGGCGGCTTGCACACCTTGCGTCGCATCCTCGTCGGACGGCTCAAAATTGACGGTCATGGACGGAAACGCCACCGTGCCGCGCAAAGCCACCACGGGAAGCGATAATTCTTCTATTTTTTCGATATAAGACGGCATTTTAAAATCCTTTCAGGGGTACGATAGGTCATTAGACATTACTAATTAATATATTATAACATATTTTATCCTTAATTTCCATAGGTTTAACAAAAAAAGTTGACCAAATATCAAAGTTTTTCAGAAAAAAACGTTTTTTTCATGCGGAGTGCTTTACTTATAAAATTTTTTGTGGTATACTATACGAAGATACTTATAATTTCGGAACGACCGATGCGCGGAGGCTTTTATGCAATCGAATCCCTTTGTTCTCAAAAGTGAATATT
>JAZRIE010000015.1:0-3154 GCA_045645105.1 Eubacteriales bacterium
CAGGTCTTCAGCACGTGACGAATGATATATTGGATCATGTCCCAAGCCAATTGCATATTGTCGTCGAGGTCGGCAAATGCGATCTCAGGCTCGATCATCCAGAACTCGGCGGCGTGACGCGCGGTGTTCGAGTTTTCGGCACGGAAGGTAGGACCAAACGTGTAGATGTTACCGAACGCCATGGCGTAGGTCTCGCCCTCAAGCTGACCCGAAACCGTGAGATTGGTGCTTTTTCCGAAGAAATCCTGCGACCAATCGATGGTTCCGTCCTCGCGGCGAGGCGGATTTTCGGGATCGATGGTGGTCACACGGAACATCTCGCCCGCGCCCTCGCAGTCCGAGCCCGTGATCAGCGGCGTGTGAACGTAAACGAAGCCGCGATCGTGGAAAAAGGAATGAATGGCATAAGCGACCTCACTGCGCACACGGAAGACCGCCGAGAACAGATTGGTTCGCGGACGCAGATACGCCAGCTCACGCAGATACTCCACGGTGTGACGCTTCTTTTGCAGAGGATAATCGGGCGTGGAGGTTCCCTCAACCGCGACCGCGATCGCCTTCAATTCAAAGGGCTGCTTCATTTCGGGCGTCAGCACCACCGTGCCGCGCACCACGACCGCAGAACCCACGTTCAGCTTTGCGATCTCGTCGTAATTTTCGATCTTCTCACGCTCAAACACGACCTGTAAGGTCTTAAAGCAGCTGCCGTCGTACAGATCGATAAAGCCGAACGCCTTGCTGTCGCGAATGCTTCTCGCCCAGCCGCCGACGGTGATCTCTTTTCCGTCGTATGCACTCATATCGGCATAAATATTTTTGATCAGTTCTCTTTTCATTCTCAAACCTCATCCCGCGGACGCATCCGCCTTTTGTTGATTTAATTATTATACCATATTTATCAAGTGTTGTCAAGTTTTTTCTTTGAGATCGCTGATTTTCGCTTGTTTTCAGGACATTTTCTTAAAATCCGATTTTGAAGTCGCGACAAATCGTCTCCTGATCAGATGCGTTTTTCGAAATAGAGCATTTGTCCGTCCTCGGCGATCTGACGCATACACGAGGAAAGAAGCCTTGCCGAGGCGTCGTTTTGACGGAAGCACTTGGCAACGAGCCGCGGGATGCAGAGCGTGTAGAGCGCCCAATCGGCAAGCGCCGCAAAGGCTTCCCTGCCGTAGCCGAGACGCTCGTATTCGGGCAGGATCCGCACGCCAAGCTCAGCACTTCCCCTTCCGTCGAGGTGATAGAGGACGACCTCACCGATCATGTCGCCGCCCCGCCGCACGGCAAGACTCATGGCACGTCGGGCGGCAAAATCCTCGCGCGCCACGCGACAGAAATAAGCGCCGTCGGCAATCTCACCGCAAAGATCGTCGCGGTAGTCGTAGCCCCAATAGCGGTTGTGGGTGTCGTCAAGGCAAAGACGACCGTAGACCGCGGCATCGCGCTCGGTAATCTCGTCAAGCGTCAGGCGTTCGGTCTCGATACGCGGAGGCTCGCTGATGGTGTACAGAATATTTTCGACGTCAAGGTCGTATTTTTGCGCAATGTGCGAGGGCTGATACTGCATTTTTGAGGTGCGAAGACCTGCGTCGGCGGCATCGTCCTCGCGGTTAACGAAGGTACAGTCGCCGCCAAAGGTCGCAACAAACGCCTGAAAAAGAGCGGGATAAACGCCTGCGTAGTCCTTGGCAAGTGCCTTTTCCACGTGCTCGACCAACGTGTCGCCGCACTTCTCCCCCATTGCTACGCCGATGATCTCGCCGTCAAGCTCCATGCAACCGATGCGGAAATATCGGTCGCGGTCGGGCATGCGCAGGATCGAAAACGCAGCGGTGCGCTCGGCGTCGGCTTCCTCGCCGTGCTTTTCAAAGGACGCGTCAAAGCGGTCGGCAAAGCGTGTCAGTGCTTGCAGGTCGTTCTCGCAAAGCGGACGAAAGACCGCGTTCGGATGCTCTCGGTAAAAGCGGCGGATATGGTTGCGCTGTCCCGCGTAGCGCTTGCCCTCAAAGGCGCGGACATCGTCGGTGCGGTAAAAATAGTCGGCGCAATAGTAGGTCTTGCGCAGACGGACGCCGTCGTAGCGTGCGGTCATATCCCCTAAAACCGTGGGTGGGAGCGTGGTAAAGCGCAGGGGGATATCCTGCTCGAGCGCGTATTCCTCGATCGCCGTGAGCGCGGCTTCTACGTCACCGCCCTCGCCTGCGATAGGATAATCAAAATAGGTGATGCCGTCGTATTCGTCGCGGCAGACAAGACACCCCGCCACCTCGGTGAAGGCGTAGCGGTAGGTGTTCTCCCACATCAGCTTGATGCCGAGCGAGTACTCGCAGACCTGATGCCGACTTGCGCGGTAGTATGCGGCAAGACGCGACACGCCAAACGCGGCGGCACTCTCGAAGGTTAAGACCGCCTTTTGCGGTAGTTTTTCAATGGTGATCATTTCGTTCCCGTTCGTTCTTTATTTTTCCAAATGCCGTGCCGCAAGCGCCTTGCGGTCGAGCTTGCCGTTGGGCGTCAGGGGCATGCGGTCAAGCTTTTCCAAGACCGCGGGCAGCATATATCGCGGCAGGTATCCGCGCAAAAATGCCGTCAGGTCGGTCGCCTCGATCGCCCCCGTATAATACAGTAGGATGCGCTTTTCGGCGGCGTCGTATACGCAACACGCGCGCGTGACGCTCTCGCATTTTGTCGCGGCAGACTCGACCTCGCCAAGCTCAATGCGATGCCCCATGTGCTTGATCTGCGCGTCCTTGCGGCTGACGAAGACAAGCTCGCCGTGCGCGTTATAGTAGGCAAGGTCGCCCGTGCGGTAGACGGTTTCGGGGTATGCGTTCTGCAATGGGTTCTGCACGAACGCCTCGGCAGTCTTTTCGGGATTTCGGTAATAGCCGAGCGTCACGCAGGTGCCGCGCAGATAGATCTCGCCCGTCTCGCCGTCATTTGCGCGGCGACCGTCCTCGGTGATCAGCATCAGGTCGGTGTTGCGGAAGGGACGACCGATCGGGATCGGCTCGTTCTCAGCAAGCGCGCGGTCGGCGTGCCACACGCAGGACATACCCGTTGCCTCGGTGGGACCGTACAGGTTGAAGAATTTCGCGTTTGGAAGTGCCGCGCGCCACAGGTCGTACTGACGTCGCGGAAAGACCTCGCTGCC
>JAZRIE010000016.1:0-3644 GCA_045645105.1 Eubacteriales bacterium
CGTTGCCGAGATCTACCGCGGCGGAGGAAATTTAACTGACTGTGTCCGCAAGCTGGTATTTGAGGACGAGAATATGTACGTCACGGCAATTGCCGCACGTCGCTCGGTCGATCCCCATATTACGGCGTCGGTCAAGCGCGAGTTGGACACGCTCTCACAGCTTGCCGCGCTTTCCCCAAAGGATTTTACCGAACTGCTTGGAGGTGTTCCCGTTGCGGAGTTTTCTTCCGAACAGGCTGACCTGTACGCAGAATATTCCGCGCGTATCGCCGAGATCCACAAGCACGGCTACGGCATTTTCGCGTCGAGCGGAATGTTCCGTCTGTCCGACACGGGCGAGCGTCGCATCGAGCCGATCGTGAGTGCCGACAGGTCCTCGATCGAGTCCTTTACGGGCTACGAGGATCAGCGTGCGCGCGTGATCGCGAACACGCAGGCGTTCGTGGACGGCAAGCCTGCCGCAAACGTGCTGTTGTACGGCGACGCGGGTACGGGCAAGTCCTCTACGGTCAAGGCGGTGGCAAACCTGTTCTTTTGTGAGGGCGTGCGCCTGATCGAGCTTCGCAAGGATCAAATGTCAAGCCTTCCGTTCGTCATGGAAAAGATCAGCCGCAACCCGCTCAAATTTATTATTTTCATCGACGACCTTTCCTTCAACCGTAATGACGATACCTTCAGCATGCTCAAGGCGGCTCTGGAGGGCTCGGCGTCTGCCAAGGCGACCAACGCGGTGATCTATGCCACCAGCAATCGCCGTCATATCGTGCGCGAGTGCTTTGACGATCGCGAGGGCTCGGACGTTCACCGCAACGACACCATGCAGGAGCTTTTGTCGCTTTCGGCACGCTTTGGTCTTACCGTTCAGTTCCCAAAGCCAGACAAGACACTTTATTTGCAGATCGTGCGCGAGCTGGCGCAAAAGAAGGGGATCGTGAAGGATATACAGTCCTTGGAGATCGAGGCAGAGGCGTTTGCCCTGCGCCGAGGACACCGTTCCGCCCGTTGCGCGGAGCAATTTATCGATAGCCTACTATAAACGAAGAATACGAGGAAAATCATCATGCTGACACTTGATAACGTGTACCGCGCAAGCTATGCGCTGCGGAACGTGGTTCGCAAGACCGACGTGATCTACGCACCCAAGCTTTGCCCCGAGTCGCAAATTTATCTGAAGACCGAGAACCTGCAGATCACGGGCTCGTTCAAGGTGCGCGGCTCTTACTATAAAATGTCGCGCCTTTCCGAGGAGGAAAAGGCACGCGGCGTCATTGCCTGCTCAGCGGGAAACCACGCGCAGGGCGTCGCCCTCTCGGCACAGAAAAACGGCATCAAGGCGGTGATCTGTCTGCCCGACGGCGCGCCGATCTCCAAGGTCGAGGCGACCAAGAGCTATGGGGCTGAGGTCTGTCTTGTCGAGGGCGTTTACGATGATGCCTACCGCCGCGCGATAGAGCTTCGCGACGAAAAGGGCTACACCTTCATTCACCCCTTTGACGACGAGGACGTCATCGCGGGGCAGGGAACCATCGCGCTCGAATTGATGGAGCAGATCGCGGATATGGACGCCGTGATCGTACCGATCGGCGGTGGCGGTCTGATCGCGGGGATCGCGTACACGCTCAAAATGCTCAAGCCCGACATCAAGGTCTATGGCGTTCAGGCGGCAGGCGCGCCCTCTATGGCAAATTCGGTACACGACGGTAAGATCGGAGAGCTTGCAAGTGTTTCCACGATCGCAGACGGTATTGCCGTGAAAAAGCCGGGAAGCCTGACCTACGAGATCTGCCAAAAATACGTGGACGGCATCGTGACCGTCACCGACGATGAGATCTCGGCGGCAATACTTGCACTCATGGAGCAGCAGAAGCTTGTGACCGAGGGCGCGGGTGCTGTATCGGTCGCGGCGGCAATGTTCGGCAAGGTGGACGTCAAGGGCAAAAAAACGGTCTGTCTGCTCTCGGGAGGTAATATTGACGTGACCATTCTTTCGCGTGTGATCCGTCGCGGACTTCTCATGTCGGGCAGGACCTGTCAGCTCATGATCGAGCTTGTCGATAAGCCCGGACAGCTCAAGGACGTGTCGCGCATCATTGCCGATCTTGGCGGAAACGTCACCTCGGTACATCACGAAAGAGCCAACGAGGGCTCGGACGTCAACGGCTGTTATCTGCGTATCATTCTGGAAACGCGTAACTTTGAACATATCCGTCAGATCAAGTCGGCTCTCACCGAGTCGGGCTTTAAGCTGATCTGATTGACCGAAGGGAGAAGAATGAACATGAAAAAAGTAGCAACCGAAAAAGCACCTGCGGCGATCGGACCTTACTCGCAAGCAATGATCGTGGGAGATCTGGTCTATACGTCAGGGCAGATCGCCATTGACCCCGCCATCGGAGACCTCATCGCGGGCGATGTGCGCGCGCAGACCGAGCAGGTGATGAAAAATCTCGGCGCGGTACTGTCGGCGGCGGGAAGCTCCTATGAAAAGGCAGTCAAGACCACCTGCTTTTTGACCGATATGGCGGATTTTGCCACGTTTAATGAGATCTACGGCAAGTACTTTACCGAGAAGCCCGCGCGCTCCTGCGTTGCGGTCAAGTCGCTCCCCAAGGGCGCGCTTGTGGAAGTGGAAGTTATTGCGTGTCTTGCGTAAGCTGACCGTAAAACGATAAGAAAGGAAGTAAGACGAAAATGTCTGCAAAAGAGATCGATTGGAGCAATCTTGGCTTCGGATATATGAAAACCGATTGGCGTTACGTTGCCAATTACAAGGACGGCAAGTGGGATGAGGGAACACTTACCGACAATGAGAATATCGTCCTCAACGAGTGCGCGGGTGTATTGCAATACGCGCAGACCTGCTTTGAGGGGCTTAAGGCGTACACCACCGAGGACGGGAAGATCGTTTGCTTCCGTCCCGACCTCAACGCCGAGCGTATGATCGATTCCTGCGAGCGTATGAAAATGCCCGTGTTCCCCAAGGAACGCTTTCTCGAGGCGATCGTCAAAACGGTTGCCGCAAACCGCGAGTGGGTACCGCCCTATGGCTCGGGTGCATCGCTCTATCTGCGCCCCTATATGTTCGGCAGTAATGCCGTCATCGGCGTCAAGCCTGCAACCGAGTATCAGTTCCGCGTGTTTGCAACGCCCGTAGGACCTTATTTCAAGGGCGGCGTTAAGCCCCTTACGGTGCGCATCAGTGATTTTGACCGCGCCGCACCCCACGGAACGGGACACATCAAGGCAGGACTGAACTATGCCATGAGCTTGTACGCTATCGTGGATGCGCATGAGCAAGGCTTTGACGAAAATATCTATCTCGATTCGGCGACCCGCACCTATATCGAGGAGACGGGCGGTGCGAACATTCTGTTCGTCACCAAGGACGGTAAGGTGGTAACGCCCAAGTCGTCCACCATTCTGCCCTCGATCACGCGCCGCTCGCTGATGCACGTGGCGGCGGAATATCTGGGACTGACCGTAGAGGAGCGTCCCGTAGCCGTATCCGAGCTTGGTGAGTTCTCCGAGTGTGGTTTGTGCGGTACTGCCGCCGTGATCTCGCCCGTAGGAAAGATCGTAGACCATGGCAAGGAGATCGCGTTCCCATCGGGAATGACCGACATGGGACCCGTGACCAAAAAGCT
>JAZRIE010000017.1:0-10580 GCA_045645105.1 Eubacteriales bacterium
TCAAACGCACGGAATTTGAGGAAGGATTTATGGCTTCGCAGACGCACGGCACGAGGCTCGCTTGAAACCGTGAGCACCACCGCGCTTTTTCCGTCAACGCGCGCGTCCTCCAGCAAACGCACGTCTCCGCGATTTTCATACGCGCGCGGATAATGCTGTATCAGGTCTCCGAGCGTGCGCACGCCGAGCCGTTCGTATGCCGCCGCGCGCACCTTTCCCACCCCCGCCAGCACGGTGATGGGCGATTGCCTTGTGATTTGCATATCCTGCCTCCTTTTTTTACATCATTATATGCGGTCTCTGTGACAGACCATATAAACGATCTGATATTTCTCGGAAACGCGCTCCATCAGCCGTCTTGCGGCATTCAAACGCTTATCGTCCAGATTGACGAGGGGATCGTCGAGAAGCAAAAACGGTACTTCCCCCTCGGCATAAAGTGCGTCGGTGAGGGAAAGTCTGACGCAAAGCTCGACAGCATCGCGCCAGCCACGGCTGAAGCTTTCCATGCTTCGCGTCTGTCCACCCTCGCGCAGACGAACCTCAAACGAGGTGTCCATCACCGCCTCGGGGGCTTCTGCCTCGCAAAGGATCGAAAGATATCGACGGAAGCTATCCTGCATACCGTCGAGGTAGCGCGTGGAAAGCGCGGTCTTGGCTTCCTCCAAAAATGCGGCGGTATGCGCCACGGTTGCCGAATTGGCGCGCGCCTCGTCGATACGAAGCTTGATCTGCGCGATCTCGCCCTCAAGCTCGGGGATACGGTCTACCTCCTCTGACAATCGCTCCACGCCGCCGCGCAGGGTGATCTGACGGCGTTGCAGATCGGCAAGGCGAGTCTGTAGATAGCGCTCGTCCTCTGCCAGCTGTGCGGGGTTCAATAACTCGTTCGCGTCCTCCGCGTCGGTCGTTTCCAGCCTTTTATCGGACAAAAACGCCTTCAAGGCATTCTCCTTTTGCGTACTCTCACGCACCAACCGCTCGCGCTCACGCAATTGTGAAGACACATAATCCAAGCACTCGGCATCGGTCATATCAGGCGAACCGTACCGCTCGAAATAAGGATTCCACGTTGATTGCAGCTCCAGAAGCCGCTCCTGCTCGCGCGTTTTTGCCGAAAGACGCCGCCGCTCCTCCTGCTCCATGCGTAGCAGAGCCTCGCTCTCGCGGCGCAAGCGGTCAATATCGTCTTGGTAGTCTTCCTTTGCGTCACATTGCCCCAAAAACTTCGACAGATACGCGCAAATCCGCTCCGAGATCATCTCACGCCGCTTCTTCAATTGTTCCAGCTCCTCATAGGCGCGTTGAAGCCGCTGACGGTTGGCGCGATATTGCTCACACATCATGGATAATTCGGTCAAGGAACGCAAAAGGTCGTCATCGGGCATCCCATAATTGCGCAATAGCAAGGCAACCCGTTGCTCGGCGTTTTGCGCCTCTCGCATCATACGCGCGCGTTTTAGCTCGGTCTCTTCCGCATTGCGTTTTCTGCGCCGAGACGCAGGAATCGATACCCCCACCCACACGAGACCACCGACAAGCATCACGACGCCAACTGCCAAAAGCACCGCAGAAACCGACGCAAAGGTTGGCAAAAAGCTTAAAATCGAAACGAAAATTCCAAGACAGGACAACGCAAGCGCAATCGGCAATTGCAGGCTATGCGAGGGGCTTTTCTTGACCTCCGACGACAGCGTTGTGCGGATCGACGAAGCACGTGTCAGTAACTCTCTTGCCTGCTCCAGCGCATCGGACGTGGGGACCCCCTTTGCAAAGCGCGCACTTTCCCTCTCATTTCCCATCGACTCGCTCAGTGTCTCATACCGCACACGAAGCTCACACATCTGCTCGTTATCCTTGCTCACGCGGGCAAGATCAGCAGGATTGGGAAGCCCTCTTTTGTATTTTTCACGCAAGGACGGCAACGCCTCAGTATTGGCGGTTCTCTGTGAGACGGCCTGCAGACGTGTGTGCACCTCGCGCATCTCCTCAAGGCATGAGCGAAGCTCGGAAAGCTCAGAGGCAGTTGGCAGGGGGTCTCCTAAGATCCCCTCGATCCGCGCCTTTTGCGCGTGTAGCTCCGAAAGCTCGGAGAGCATCTTATTTTTTTGCTCCAAAAGCACCGCACGCTCACGCGCAAGCCCCGCACGTTCGATCCTTCTTCTCGTTTCAGCAATAGCCTTGCGCGTAGCCTTCATCTGCTCGGTACACGCTTCAAGCTCCTGCTCCTGTGCCTGCAACGGCTCTTCCAATCTGCGAAGGCGCTCCAGCTCTGCGACCAGCGACATACGCGACTCCTCAAGCTCGGCGATCGCACCGCGGTTTCCCGTCATCACATAATAGCGGCGGCGTTTATCCAATGCGGCAAGTGCCGCGTCGTAGTTTCCAATGTCACCCACGTCATCCAACAAATTTCCAAGCTTTGCCGAAATACTGTTGTTGTCCTTGCCGCCCGAAAGCGCGCGTTGGGAAAGATAGGTACTGCGCTCAAAGCCCTCGGCGTCGATTCCAAAAAGCTCCTCGCCGAGAGACGCCGTATAAACCGCGGACGGCTTATTGGAAGACAGATCAAACAACGCAAAGCTGTCGCCGCTCTCCTTTGCGCCGAAAAACCGTTCGACGCGAAAAGTCCCCTTTGCGCTCTCAAATTCAAGACTGCCGCCGTATGCGCCGCCCTGCCAAGGTGCGTATTTTTTGCGCTCGTTTTCGTCAAGTGAGCGCTTGGAGCTTGCGGGGAGACCATAAAGCATTGCCTTAATAAAGACGGCAAGTGTGCTTTTTCCCCATCCGTTTTGGTGGTAGAGGACGTTCATTCCGCCATCAAGATCAAGCGACAGATCCTTTAGCGTTCCAAAATTCTCTACGTGCAAACGAAGAATCCTCAAAATCCCACCTCCTCGCCGCAAAGCGCGCGGAATCCGCACGCGATCACGCGCTCCTTTTCTTCCTCCTTCAGCCCCGACGCCATCACGCGGCGCACGAACTCGCCCTTAAGCGAAATATCGTTGCGATAATCCTCGGGACGGATCTGCAGGCGGCTTTCGTCATAGATCTTTGCAAAGTAAAAGCGTTCGGAAAGGACGCTCGTCAGGTGTACAAGATCCTTTTGATCGTCGGGCAAGCAGGTTCCTTCCAGAACGACCTTGACCATATCGTTTGCCGAAATTCCTTCGGTCACGGCAAGCACGCGCTCCTCCAGCTCCAATTGAGAGGAAAAACCGCTCACGTCACAACGCAGAGTATGCAGAGTCCGTTTTGCGAATGGAACGAACCGTTGGGTAATGCGACGGTTTTCGATCTCTAACAAAACGTATCCCTTCTGACCGCACTCGTCAAAGCCGCGCCCCTCAAGGCAACCGCTATAGCACGCGGTACACCGCGTGTCGATCGATGCCGCTCGATGCTCGTGAAGATGCCCGAGCGCGAGATAATCGATATTCTTATTTTTCAGCCGCGAAAAATGGATCACGTCCCCGCTCATACTGCCGCGTCCTGCGCGCTCCTGCCCGTGCATGAGAACGATGTTGAGTGCGTCGGCATCAAGATGCAACGCATCGGGATCGGGAGTCTCGCTCCCCGTGATCGTCACGTCGCCAAAATCATAGGAAGACCACCCCTCACGGAAGGTACACAGATTTTGCGGCTTGTCCGTAAGCGTATGCAAGGCATTACCGCGATCGTGGTTTCCCGCAAGATAAAAGAAGTACAGATCGGGATGAGACGCGATCAGCTCGACGACGTATTTTTGTGTTTTTTTCGTAATATGGTCGCTGTCAAACAGATCCCCCGCGATCAGGATCGCCGAAACACCGTTTTCATCGGCAAGGCGGACGAGCCTTGTAAAGGTGGACAATATCTCCCCCTTTCGCTCCCTCGCCTTCTCGGGCGAAAGATTGGCTTCCATTGGGGAATCCAAATGCAGGTCTGCACAGTGGATCAATTTCACGTCGGTTACACCCCTTTCGTGTTAATGATGTACAAAGGGAGTCCTTTTTCGCAAAGGACTCCCTCGAAAAACAAATTGATCAGCCAAGCCACTTATAAAAGTCACGGCGGCGTTTTGCCTGCTTTGCGTGCTTGACATTGGAAGACACCGACACGGCAAGCGCACCGACCACGACAGCCGACAGAGCAGCAGCCCCAATGGCAAGCGTCTTTTTATCCTTGAGCTTCTCACTCACGCGGCTCATTACGTCCTTCGCCGTTCTCGTTTCACTCGTCGATTGGATCGGATCAAACTCGTATTCCTCATCCGTAAAGTCTTCCGCATCCTCGTAGAACGTTTCGTATTCATTCTTCTCGCAATGGTGCGCGACGCACGCGAGAATAATTGCCAAAATCAGCAAGAGAACCGTGGTTCCGCCAACAACAGTCGGGTATTCCCATCTGTTCAGATGCTCATTTACGAACTGACGCAGCTGTATGTCAGTAAATTCCAACGGAAAGAAATCCTGTGTCGTCAGATACGCAAAGGTCACGGCAAGTGATGCAAGCAAAAGCAGGATCCCTGCCCACAGAAAGACTTTGGCGGCGGTATAGATTTTTTTCGATTTCATCAGTATCTACTCCTTCCCTTATCGCCTCGTCGATCAGGTCAGCCAATCAAAAAATTCTCTGCGAAGCGCCGAGGATTTTTTTGCTGCGGCTTTCTTCTTTCCCGATGCCGTCAGGGCAACGACCGCAACTGCGGCGCACACGGCGGCAATGGGTGCAATCTTATGTACCGCCTTTTTCAGATCGTCGCTTTCGGGATTGGGGATCATCTTTTGGAGTGCCTTCTTCCCCGCGCGCTTGCGGTCACCCGCACGCTCAATCGCATAAGCCTCGGTTACGGCGTCCATATTGTCGTTCAGCCAAGGTGCGTTTGCCTCATAAGCAAGGCGCTCCATCTCGGCGCGCTCGGCTTCGTATGCAGCTCTTTGCTCCTCGATCTCCTCTGCGATCTCTTTTGCAAGACGCTTGTGACGGCGAGATGCTCCGCCAACGATCAAGCCGATCACGATCAGCGTAACGGCACCGATCCCAAACGTAGCCATTCCCGGCCACCAACTGAACTTGATGTTCGCGATCACGACCAACAGCGTATATACGAGAGCGCCGATCAAGCCCCCCAACACACCGATCCACGCGATCATGCGCGAGATCAGGGCAAGACGCTTGGACTTTGCCAGGTGGTCATACTCTTCCTCAAACAAGGGCGTTTCAAACACCGTTTCCTCAACTGCGGGAAGCAGGGTGTTGATCTCCTCGGTCAAGGAACCGATCTCCTCGGTCAAGCGCTCCATGGTGCGCTTGGCCTCAGCCTCGCGGTGACGAAGCTCTGCTGCTTTCAACTCACGGCGAAGATCGATCTTGTAGCGAACGATCTTTTGCAGGAGCGCACGGCACCGACTCACCATCTCATCCAATCCATTTTCCTTTGCAACGCTGAGCTTTTTCGTAAGCTCCTTTTCCTTGCCCTCCAGCGTCTTGATCTCGGCGCGCAATGCCTTGATCAGCGCAACGTCATCCTCATCGGTACGCTCCGTCTCGCACAGAAGAGACTCCTCAACGGGATCGTTTTCGAGGTCGCACAACTTCTTATCTTCCATATCTTTTCCTCCAAAGAGTATTTCTCAAGCGGCTTTTTGAGTATCCATATATATAATACCATGAAAAGCGCGCCGTGTCAACAGCACACAGGATTTTTTTCAAATTTTTTCTCGCATTTTTCGCAACGATCAGTTGATCGGAAGCGCAAACACGACATGATCAAGCTTATGAAGCTTTCGGATCTTTGCCTCAACAGTAACCCTTCTGGGAATTCGGATCAGCGCCTCAATACCTACGTGCGGTGCCGTGCCACTACGTGGCGGCGTGACCTGAAGCTCCTTTGCGCCCAGCTCCTCGACGAGCAGATCGGTCATTTCTCTGACCGACTCCACCGAGTCGATCTCCAGATAAACGAACATACGTTGACGCTTGTGCGTGACCAGACTCTCCAAATGAGAAACGATGGTAAACGCAACCACTACCATGATCACGGTAACAAAAGCCGCCTCGTAAAGTCCGTATCCCACCGAAAGACCGATCGCCGCAGTTGCCCAAAGACCTGCCGCGGTGGTAAGTCCCGTAATACGCGAATTGGCTTTTTTCACGAGAATCGTTCCCGCACCGAGAAAACCGATTCCGCTCATGACCTGAGCACCGGTTCTTTGCGCGTCGGAGTTGATTCCCATCTTTGCCATTTCCACGCTCAGATAGCAACCGATCAAGGCACTCAATGCCGCGCCAAGACTTACGAGCATGTGCGTTCGAAGTCCTGCCGCGCGTCCGTGGACCTCACGTTCAAGTCCCACGACACCGCCCGCGATACCCGCAAGCACCACGCGGATGATCATCGTGATCGTCGTCAGCTCGCGCAGATATTCCATGGCATCGTTCCAAAGCTCAAAAAACTCCATTTTCTCCTTTTTCCCCTTTTTTGATGTATTAATATGTAATTATAACATCTAAAAACCAAATTGTCAAGTGTTTTTTTCTGTCTTTATGCGTCTTTCATGCTTCTTTATGCGTAAAAGGCGATTTTTTAGCAGCTTTTTGGTGATTTGGCATTGACTTTTTTACCGTTGCGTGTTATACTGACAAAAAAGCAGAATTTTGAAAGGAGCATTCCCCATGCCCATTATCAATGTCAAGCTCAACACTTCGCTTTCCGAGCAAAAGGAAGCAGCGGTCAAAACAAAGCTCGGCGAGTCGATCTCCACCTTCCCCGGCAAAAGCGAATATTGGCTGATGATCGATTTTTGCGATAACGCCCGCCTTTGGTTTCGCGGCTACAATAATTTTCCCATTGCCATGGTCGAGATCAAGCTGTTCGGCAATGCCGACGAGGAGACCTGCTCGCGCATGACGGGTCAGGTTTGCAAAATTTTTGAGGAAGAACTGAACATCACGCCCGATCACGTCTACGTCAAGTACGAATTTTGCGACCGTTGGGGCTGGAACGGCGAGAATTTTTAACACACGAGGAGAAAAGGTAATGAAAATCGACACTTCTTTTTTGATCGACACGATGCGGCGGCTGATCGAAACGCCAAGCCCCGTCGGATATTACGAACGTCTGAAGCCCGTCATTGAGGAGCTGGCAGATTCCCTTGGCTATACCGTCACTTATGACCACCGCAACACCGCGTATATCACGGTTGCGGGAAAGGATCCAACCAAAACCGTCTGTGTCAGTGCCCACGCAGATACGCTGGGACTTATGGTGCGTGGGATCAACGGAGACGGAACCCTGCGCCTAAGACCGCTCGGCGGCATCAATTTTGCGAACGTAGAGGGAGAAAACGTAACCGTACATACCCGAAACGGCAAAAACTATACGGGAATGCTGGTTTGCGCGCACCACTCGTCCCACGCCTATGACGATGCAAAAACCATGGAAAGAAGCGAAAAAAACGATCTACGTGCTGCTGGATGAGCCTGTCAATAAAGCCGACGACGTCAAAGCATTGGGCATCAGACATGGCGACTATATTTCCATTGACCCACGCTTTACCGTCACCGAAAAGGGCTATATCAAGTCGCGATTTATCGACAACAAGGCGGCAATGGCGTGCTCATTCTCGGTACTGAAGAACTTGGCGGAAAGCCGCCGGAAACCCCAATACAATACCGTCTTTGCATTCCCCTTTTACGAGGAAATCGGTATGGGCGGCGTGTTTGTTCCGAATGAGATTTCCGAATACGTGGCGGTGGACATTGCAATCCTCGGTCCCGATGCCGATGGAAACGAGCAGAGCGTAACGATCTGTGCCAAGGACGCGGCTATGCCCTACGATTACGACTTGACAAACCGCCTGATCGACGCCGCAGAGCGTAACGGGCTTGACTATGCAGTCGATCTGTTCTACCGTTACGGCTCGGACGCAAGTTAGGCAATGAGAGGCGGAAACGACCTGCGCGCCGCCGCTTTTGGTATGGGCGTTTATTCCAGCCACGGCGTTGAGCGCACCCATATCAAGGGAATTGAAAACACCGCAAAGCTAATGCTTGCATACGTGCTTGGAAATTGATATCTGCTCGGACGGTCTCATTTGACCGTCCGAGCTTTTGTATTAGCAAACCGCTCTCATACCATATGATTTTCGTTTTTTGATACAAAAATTTTACAAAAGGCCTTGCAATATCTTCCAAAACGTGTTATAATGACATTGCACTATATTCGGCTTGACCGAAACAGTAGCAGAAGGAGATAAAAAAATGAACACAAACAAAACCCACATCCAACGTCTCGTTGGAACGGCGATCCTCGCCGCGCTCGTCATCGTATTGCAATTCTTCGTGTCTATTCCCGTCGGTGCATTTACGATCACACTCACCCTCGTTCCCATTATGATCGGTGCCATTCTGTTCGGTTCCGCCGCTGGTACCTTCCTCGGCGCACTCTTCGGTGTGGTCGTCGGCATTCAGGTGGTCACGGGTGCCGCAGGTCCGTTCAGCTTTACCATGTTCGAAATGATGCCCGCCATCACGCTGATCCTCTGCGTCCTCAAGGGAGCAGCCGCAGGATTTGTATCGGGTATTGTCTACCGCGCCCTTGCCAAAAAGGAACACAAGGGCCTTGCTACCATCCTTGCCGCAGTCGCTTGCCCCATTACCAACACGGGTATCTTTTGCGCGGGCTTGGTGGTATTCTACCAATCGCTCGTTGATTCGACCATGGAAGCCCTCGGCTTTTCCAACATTATTCCCTTCCTCCTGATCGGTATGATCGGACTGAATTTCGTTGTGGAATTTGCTGTGAACGTCTTACTGATCCCCGTTGTCATTCGTATCATCAATATCGTAAAAAAGAAATTTTAACGGAGAACGCGTCATGATCCTTGCAATCGATTGCGGAAATACCCACGTCACGCTTGGCTGTGTGGGTGAGAATGGAGCGACCGAACCGATCTTCCGTATTCCCACCGACCGCGCCGAGACCGACTACGGCTACGCCGCAAAGATCAGACAAATACTTACACTTTATGAACTGTCCCCCTCGATTTTCGAGGGGGCGGCGATTTCTTGCGTCGTCCCCCCCATGACCGACATTCTCGTGCGTGCCGTCCGTATTCTGACGGAGCATGAGGCAGTCGTGGTGGGGGCAGGCGTCAAAACAGGACTGCACATTGCCATCAACGACCCCGGAACCATTGCATCGGATCTCGTCGCGGCGGCAGTAGCCGTCAAGGAAGAATATCCCCTGCCCTGCGTCGTTGTGGACATGGGAACCGCCACCACGATCACGGTGATCGACGAAAAAGCGCGATATATCGGCGGTGCGATCCTGCCCGGCACGCTTCTTTCTCAAATGGCGTTGGCGGAAGGCACCGCACTTCTCCCGCACATCGACCCGCAACCGCCTCGTCGTGCCATTGCGTCCACGACCGTGGAAAGCATGAAGTCAGGTATGATCTACGGCTCGGCAGGTGCGATCGACGGTCTTTTGGATCGCTTCACCGAGGAATTGGGACAAGAACCCGCCTCGATCGTGGCAACCGGATGCATCAGCAATCTCGTATGCCCCTATTGCCGTCATGCCGTCACGGTTGACGAAACGCTTCTCATGAAGGGACTATGGCTGATCTGGAAGCGAAACCAAAAATAAAAGAAAAATGGGAACAGCTCTTGGATGCTCCCATTTTCGACTGCTTTGGACTGTTTTATTTCTAGCTATACACCACGGTAATATCAGGGTGAAGCTGAAAAAGTATTGCACCTCTGTTTTATTTGTTTTTTGTGTGTTATAATATAGCATAATGCAAAGTTGCCGCTTTGGCAGTTCCCAAAAAACAAATTCAAAAAAAAACAGGAGCGACAAACATGAAAGATATTCAAAACAAAGCCGGCTTTATCTGCGATATGGACGGCGTAATCTACCACGGCAACAGAATTTTGGACGGTGTCGCCGAGTTTATGCATTGGCTAACCGAAAATGACAAAAAGTTCGTATTTTTGACCAACAGTCCCGAAAAAACGCCGCACGAGCTGAGCATGAAGCTTGAGCGTATGGGGCTTTCGGTCTCAGCAGACCATTTTTACACAAGTGCCATGGCGACCGCCGAGTTTTTGCACGCGCAAGCTCCGGGCTGTACGGCATACGTGATCGGTGAGGCGGCGCTTTCTAAGGCGCTTTACGACCGAAATATCTATATGAACGACGTCAATCCCGACTACGTAGTAATCGGTGAGACACGCACCTACGGCTTTGAAAAACTGGAAAAGGCGATCGCGCTCGTCAACCGAGGAGCCAAGCTGATCGGTGCCAATCCCGACACGGTCGGCGTGACAGAAAGCGGCGTGATGCCTGCCACGGGGTCGCTTGTCGCCCCCATCGAGATCGCCACGGGAAAGAAGGCGTACTTTGTTGGAAAGCCCAACCCCTTAATGGTTCGTCACGGACTTCGGATGCTCGGCTGTCACAGCGAGGACGTTGCCTTTATCGGCGACCGCATGGACACCGATATTATCGCGGGTATTGAATCGAACGTGGACACCGTTCTCGTGCTTACGGGCGTGACCGCGCGCGAGGATATTCCCAATTTCCCTTACCG
>JAZRIE010000018.1:0-3460 GCA_045645105.1 Eubacteriales bacterium
AAAGTTGCCCGAGCCGAGCTTCAGGGGATATGCGTCACCCTTGCCGCCCTCGAATGCAACGCCGTCTACAAAGCCCTCGTAGTCGATGGTGCAAACGTCGCCCATCACGGCAGCGGTGTCGTCGGTGATCTCAATTTCTCTCGAGTTGCGCTCACGAATGGTGTTGATTTCCTTTTCAACGTCCTCATCGGTGACCTCTGCAACCGTCTTTTCAGCCTCAATGCCGAAGTATCCTTCGATCTTTACGGTGGGCTTCACAGCGACCTTTGCGCTCATGACAACGCCGCCCTCGTCGATCGAAACCACGTCAAATTCGGGTTGACCGACCATCTTCAGCTTGGACTCCTTCAAAGCCTCGTCAAAGGCATCGGGAAGAACCTCGTTGATAGCGTCCTCGTAGAAGAAGCCCTTGCCGTACATCTTTTCGATCACGGAGCGGGGGGCTTTGCCCTTGCGGAAGCCGGGAACGGTAATTTTGCCTACCTGCTTACGGTATGCAGCCGTAACCGCCTTATCGAAGGTTTCTTTGTCAACCGAGAACTCGAGCGTGTATACGCTCTTTTCGGTCTTTTCGGATTTGATCAAGCTCATTTTTAAATGTCCTCCAAAACGAATGATAATTGTTTTTTACATACAGATTATATTATATAATTTTTTTTTGCGTTTGTCAATCATTTTTTGAAAAATAATGGAACAAAAAGCGAAAAATCATGAAAAAATCAAGGCTTTACCAGCAATGGGGTAAACATCAGCGCGTCGGCGGCGCAAAGATGCAGGTCGATCCCCTCAAAGGAAAAGCTTTTCGGCATATGGTACGCGCCGTGGATGTGACCGAAATAGCAGGTCTTGATCGCGTATTCGTGGAGCGTATCCACGATCTCACGACAGACGAAATCAGCCCAAACGGGTGGGAAGTGCAAAAAGACGAGAATGGGCAGGTCGCGTCCCGACTCCTCACGGAGCTTGACGGCGGCGTCCAGACTCAGGCGCAATCTCACGACCTCGCGGTTGACGATGCGCGCGTAATCGACCGTTCCCACGGTGTTCTGCTGACTTTCCTCCACGAACCAGCCGCGTGTGCCGCAAACGATGCAGTCCTCGAGCAAATAGGCGTTGTTGTAGAGGGGACGAATGGTCTTGATCCCGCACGACTCCATGAGCGTGTTCATTTTTGCGGCGGTTGACCACCAAAAATCGTGATTGCCCTTTCCGATCAGCTTCTGTCCGGGAAGCGACTCCAAAAAGAGAAGATCCTCGCGGGCATCCTCCAGCTTCAGTCCCCACGAAATGTCGCCGGGAACGATCACCGTGTCCTCGGGAGAGACGACTGACGACCAATTTTTGCGAAGCTTATTCATATAGTCTGCCCATCTTGCGCCAAAAACCTCCATCGATTTTGCGCCGTTGCTGGAAAGATGCAGATCTGCAATGACGAATAAAGACACGCCGTACCTCCTATGTTGCGTATGATTTTGATCTGTTTGGGGATAATAAAAACGTGAAAGTGCAAACTTTCTCAAAAAAACGGATCGGTCAAGCGATCCGCGCTCCCGAAAGGATAAAAAAACATGGAAGAGAACAAGACCTACGAGACCACTTGTGGCTGTAAGCATATCAAGGGGATCAAATGCAGTGTTGAGAACTGCTACTATCACGATATGGACACCTGTTGCACCGCGAAGGAAATTGCGGTAGGACCTCGCAGTGCCGACCAATCGGGCGACACGCTGTGCGCAACCTTCAAGCCGAAGAACTGCTAAGACGTTTGCCGAGGGGGCGTTCCAATGGAACGCTCCCACAATTGTACTAAGGACGTTCGTCAGGTGGGAAAAGTTTTGGTCAAGCTTTTTCAAAAGCTTGTGGGGTGAAGGGGCAACGCCCTTCTCGCGCTCCGCAGAGCGCGAAATCTCTTTCTTGGCGTTCTCTTTTGCAAGCTTTTCTCTTGCGCCTTTTTCCTGCAAGAGAAAAGCGACTAAGAAGTTTATACACAATGTAAAAACAATTGTGATTTTTTCAACTGCATAAAATCGTTCTTTGGCACAAAACTGACAATCCACTTTTTCTTTGCAAGAAAGAGGCGCAAAGAAAAAGTTCACAAAAAGAAACGCCGAAAGGAGTATTTCGCGCTCTGCGGAGCGCGAGAAGGGCTACTCGCCCTTCACCCCGCAAACTTTTGAAAAAGTTTGATCAAAACTTTTCCCCGACTGACGAAAGTCGTTAATTCTAGCTTAAATACTCCAAAACCGCTTTTGCCATATCCTCGCGGTCTACGGTTTTGTCAAAGTTGACCTTGCGCGTGGCAAGACCTGCTAGCGGGTAGGGGATCTCGGTGTTCGTTGCCGCCGCAAGCGCGTCGAGCGCGTCAAGCTCCGAGGTGGCTTCCTTGCCCGTGACCGCGCGGTAGACGTTATTTGCAAACTTATAGGGGCTTGCGGTGGAGTCGATCACCATCGGGCGCGTGTCACCGCTCTCGCGGACGTACTCCTCGGCGGCGTGGATCGCCACGGCGGTGTGCGTGTCGGCAAGATAGCCGTATTTTTGGAAGGTCTCGCGGATCGTCTCGGCGGTCTCCTCCTCGCTCGTAAAGTAACCGCTGAAGTTGGTCTGGATCTCGGAAAGGATCGCTCCATCGACCTCATAACGACCGCTCGTTTTCAGGTCGTTCATATAAGCGGCGGTCTTTTCACTGCCCGCGACGAAGTAGAGAAGACGCTCCAGATTGCTGGAGATCAGAATATCCATCGACGGCGACATGGTCAGATGGAAATCGCGGTTGCGGTCGTAGACGCCCGTGCGCAAAAAGTCGGTCAGAATATTGTTGACGTTCGAGGCGCAGATCATGCGACCGATCGGCAAGCCCATCAGCTTTGCAAGATAAGCGGCAAAGATATTACCAAAGTTGCCCGTGGGAACGCAGACGTTGAAGCGGTCGCCCGCCTTACATTTGCCCGCATTCAAAAGATCGCAGTACGCCGATACGTAATAGACGATCTGCGGCGCAAGACGTCCCCAGTTGATCGAGTTGGCACTCGAGAAGAAATAACCCTTTTCGTTGAGTTCCTTTGCCATGCCCTCGTCACCGAAAATGACCTTGACACCCGTTTGCGCGTCGTCAAAATTGCCTCGGATCGCGCAGACGTTGACATTTGATCCCGTTTGCGTTGCCATTTGAAGCTTTTGCACGCGGCTGACACCGTCCACGGGGTAAAAGACCATGATCTTGACGCCGCGGACGTCCTTATAGCCCTCAAGCGCGGCTTTTCCCGTGTCGCCCGAGGTGGCAACGAGAATAAGAGCCGTGCGCGTCTCGCCCGTTTTGACCAGCGCGCGGGAAAGAAGACGGGGCATGATCTGCAATGCCATATCCTTGAATGCTGCCGTAGGACCGTGCCATAGCTCCAATACTTCAAGATTATCATAAAGATTCACCAAAGGAGCGGCGCCGCCGACAAAGGAGGAT
>JAZRIE010000019.1:0-7901 GCA_045645105.1 Eubacteriales bacterium
AAAAAAGCTGATAATGATAAGGATAATGGGAATGAGAAAGAAAATGAGAATGAGAGTGATATGGAGAAGGAGAAGGAGACCGCGTGCGAGGTCGCACGCCCATGACTCCGTCCCTTCCCCGCTCCGCGCCTCTCCGAGGTAGAACAGTCGGTTTGAAGGGCTTTCGAAATTATCGCAGGAACGACGGCGGATTCTTATTTTCGTGCTGTGAGAAGTCGGCACCGAGCATTCGTCGCAGCTCGGCTTCGTCAACCGACTCGACCGCCGTGCGTGCATACTCCCAAAAATAACGAAACGCATCGGGCTGTGAGATCCTCTGGAGAGGTCTTTGGTCGTGTGCGGCAAGGTAGTCGGTCAAGCCCTCCCAAAAGGCAAACGGCGACCGCATTTTGGGCGTGACGTACCAAAGCGCGTGCGAGAAGCGTCCGCTTTCCAGATAGCGGTCAAGCGTCTCGGCAATGTGGGAAAGCCGTTGTATGTCGGAATAGCTCATCCAACGGCTCTCAAGGACGGTATAGGGCGGCGTTGGCAGGCATCGGTAGCCGTATTTCTCCTGCTCCTCGCGCAGCCGCGTGCCGTAGAGGAGCTTCAAAAAGCCAAGCTGGAGCATATCCGAGCAGCCGTAAGCATCGTCAAAGGAGCGCGCGAAGGACGCATAGTCCTCATGCGGCAGCCCTGCGATCAGATCAAGATGCACGTGAATATTGCGCATCTCATAAATGCGCCGCACCGCCGCGATCACCTCCTTGGGCTTGACATGACGCGACGATGCCGCCAATGTCGTCTCGTTGGTGCTTTGCAGACCGAATTCAAGCTGGAGCTTCCCCTTTGGGAATTTTGCAAGGATCTCAAAGCTTTCCTCGTCGAGGAGCGACGCGCAGACCTCAAAGTGATAGTGCTTGGTGTATCTCTCGTCCAACAGTGCGCGCCAGATGGCGTTGGCTCGCTTGACGTCGGCATTGAAGGTGCGATCTACGAATTTGATGACCTTGCAAGGAAGCTCGGCGCGCTCGAACTCCAAAAGATCCTTCAGCGTCTGCTCCACGCTCTTTTGGCGCACGCCGTGCGTTGCCGACGAGAGGCAGTACGCGCAGGAATAGGGACAGCCGCGCGAGGATTCGTAATACAAAATATCCCCCGTAGCGTCGCCGTCTCGGTAAAGGATCCCCTCGTCGCGCATTGCGTCGGCGTTCTCTGCCTTGATGATGCGGTCGTATGTCTTGCCGTCGCGCAGGTCGCGGCAAAGTCTTGGAAAGACCTCCTCACCCTCGCCGCAAACGATCGCGTCGATCCAATCCCTTCCGTCAAAGCGCTCGGTCGCAAACGAGACCTCGGGTCCTCCCAGCACGATACGGCTCGCGGGCAGGATCTCATGCAGTGCCTCGCCAAGCGCAAGCATTTCCGTAAGGTTCCAGATGTAGCAGGAAAAGCCGTATACGTCGGCGCGCTCGCGGTAAAGACGCTCTAAGATATGTCCCGTGCGGTCGCGCAGGGTGTTTTCGACGATCACCACCTCAAAGCCCTCGCGCTCCAGCGGTGCGCGCAAGCACCGCAGGGCAAGGCATGAATGGGACCACGACGCATTGACGGTAAACAAAACAATCTTCATAAATTCCGTTGCGGGGGCTGTCAGAGGGTAAGTGTTCTCAATTTTTTCGTGGGAAAACTTTTGAGAAAGTTTTCCCACACCCTTTCAAAACTTTCGCAAAAAGGGGTGTTGGCTAAATTTTTCACTTTGGTGCGTAATTCGGAGCATTTGCTCCCGCAAGCCAACAGGGACCACCGAGCCCCTGTCGGCTCCACCAATGTTGCTTTGGAAAAACACTCGCTTCCGTTGTGTTTTTCACGTTAAGAAACCTTACAAAAAAACAGTTCCCGCCCTTTCTTTTCTTCCTGGGGCTTTCGTTGTCTATATTTTATCACAGAATTACTCGCTTTGCAAGTCAAATAACGCTTCGCAAAAGCTTTTTGTGAATTTTTCCTTTGCCGCAAAATCCATCGCGCCGCCGTAGATCTCCTCAAGCTGAAAATGCAGGGCGTTGACGGCTTGCATCGTCTCCACGGCACCGTCGAGCATAGCACGCGCCATGCGTTCGGAAAAGCGCACCTCTCCGCGCACCGTCTTCATTGCCTTGGTGTCAACAAATCGGCGCATCGGAAGGTGCTTGCAGGGATAGGCGCACAGGTCTGTGGGAAGGCTCGCAACGCAAAGTCCGCTTCCGCACAACAGGATCGCGTCAATGCGGTCGGGCACGATGGGATCGTGAGACAGACGGACGGAAAGCCGCCGCTCGACCGCAAGTCTTCCGATCTCCCCCAAAAGGTACTGCGAAGCCCCATGGCAGTCCTCGAGCAGAACGATGCTTTTGGCCTTCGCAAAATAGGTATCGAAGCCGACCTCGCCCCGCATGCCCACCGACCGCAGAAGCGCGTGCCGTACCGTGTACTCCTCCCCGACCTCGATCTCCTGCATCAGCCGCTTGGCATAACGACCGATCGCCTCGCGCCTGATATAGGGCTGTACCAGCGCGTCACGCGTCTCGATCATCTGCTCCATGCCCGCAAGATAGCGGTAAGCGCGACGGTATGCCGCCGACTTCCGCTCACTCAGCAACTCGATCGTCGCGGCGTGCTTCTCCAATTTTCCGTGATCCCAGAATTCACCGAGATTGACGATCTCCTCGCGCACACCCGGGTGCTTTGGCTCGTAGACGTGGGGAGCCGTTGCGTCGATGAGCGCGTAGCATCGCTCGCCCCGCGTCAGGATCACACCGTCGAGAGACTCGGGATCGGACGAGCAATAAATATGCTCGACGAGCCAACCGCGCGATGCGGCAAAGTCGGCTACGTCACGCAGAAAACGGCTTTTTCCCGTCCCCGGTCCTCCCTTGAGTGCAAAGACTCGCTTGACACGCGCCGCGTCGAAGCACTCCGTGTAATAGCTGTAAAAGCCCCTCCCACTATTCGAGGCGGCAAAATAGGCGTCCTCGCCGGTTGCCTTCATTTTCATGAGCAATCCTCCCGTTTTCTTTTTGCTATCAGCATATGCAAAATGCAAAAATTCGTTCTACGACCGTCTTGTCCCGCATATAGTGAGCATGAGACAAGTTCCGAGAAAAGGATGTGAGAAAATGAGGATCACCGAACAAGCCCGAGCCGCCTCTCCTCTCCCGCGTGAGCTGATCGCGGTGCTGCCGACGGCACTGACCGAGGAGATCGCCCGCCGCGGGATCTCCTATGCCGAGGAGATCCGACTGCACGAGGACCGTATTTGCACCGTCAGCGCAGGAGAGAGCAACCTGCCGCTCGGCTTTATTCCGAACGCGGCGCAGATGCGCGAGATCCTGCAACGCATGTGCGGCGGCTCGCTCTACGCGTACAGTCAGACCATCTGTCAAGGCTATCTCTCCATGGCGGGCGGTATCCGCGTGGGAGTTTGCGGTACGGCGGCGGTCGAGGACGGACGTGTCATCGGTGTGAGTGCTGTCACGGGACTGATCATTCGGATCCCGCACCGCGTTCGCGTGGACGTCTCTCCGCTGACCGATCTGCTCTTTCGCGGTCGTTCGGCATGCGGTATGCTGGTCTACGGTCGCCCCTCGGCGGGAAAGACGACGGTGCTTCGCGCCATCGCCGAGGTCGCCGCAAAGCCTCCCTACTCCTTGCGCACCGTGATCGTGGACACGCGTGAGGAGCTGGGCTGGGGGCTTGGCGGAAGCGACCTGCTCCTGGATATTCTGTCGGGCTACCCGCGCGACGCAGGCATCGAGATCGCGGTGCGAAGCCTTGGCGCACAGCTCGTGGTGCTGGATGAGATCGGAAGTCTCACGGACGCCGAGGCGATCCTCAACGCCGCCAACTGCGGAGTTCCCATCGTGGCGTCGGCGCACGCCGATACGCTCGCGGCTCTGCTTCTGCGTCCCGCGTTCAAACGATTGTACGAGGCACGCGTCTTTTCGCACTACGCAGGTCTTTCGCGCGACGCGAACGGCATCACCCTTCGCACCGCGGCGGCGGACAAGGTCGAATGAGTGCTGTGTGGAAGCTGATCGGCGCGCTTTTGATGCTGGTCACGGGCGTTGTCGTGGCGCGCGGACAGATCGCGCACGAAAAGAAAAAGCTTTGGGTGCTGGAGGGGTGGATCGGCTTGCTTCTCTACACACGCGCCCAGATCGACTGCTATCTGATGCCGCTCGAGGAGATCCTTGAAAACGCTGACAAGGGACTTCTTCGTGCCGCAGGGGCAGGATGCGTTGGAGGATCGCAAAAGGAGCTTCTTGACGCCGCCCTGCCGTATCTGGAGGACGAGAGCGCGCGGCTTCTGACCTCGCTTGTCCGCGAGCTTGGAAACGGCTACCGCGAGGAGCAGCTCCGTCGATGCGACTATTACCTTGCGGCTCTCGAAAAGGAACGCGAGCGTCTTGCCGCCGCGCTTCCCGCAAGGCTCAAGCTTTGCGCCGCCATGAGCGTCTGCGCCGCCGCCTTCTTGGCGATCCTCTTGTGGTAGAGTCGATGCAGACGAAAAAGGTCTTTTGAAAAGGAGGGACGGAAAAATGGATATTTCTCTGATCATCAAAATTGCGGGGCTTGGGATCCTTGTGGCGGTCGCATCGCAGATCCTTTCCAAGACGGGACGCGACGAGCAAGCCACCTTTGTGACCATCGCGGGCATTATCGTTGCGTTGATGCTCCTGATCACGCAGGTGCGCGAGCTGTTTGATCTGGTCCTCTCGCTCTTTGAAATATAGGCGCATGACGACGCTGAAGCTCTGTATGCTTGCCGTGACGGGCGTCTCTGCCGCCATGGTGATCAAGCAATGGAAGACCGATTTTCTGCCGCTTTTGCGGCTTGCCTTAGCCCTTTTATTTGCCTTTGCCGCCGTGCATACCGCCTCGCCCTTGGTCGCCTATCTTGGGGGGCTTGCGCGGTGGGAGGGGGTGGGCGGCTACGCCGAGATCCTGATCAAAGCCCTTGGCATTGCAGTCCTCTCGCAGTGCTGTGCCGAGCTTTGCCGCGAGTGTGGGGAGAATGCCGCCGCCACGGGCGTGGAGCTGACGGGAAAGGTGGAGATCCTTCTGCTCTGCCTGCCGCTGATCAACGAGATCCTTTCGGTTGCCGAAAAGCTTTTGACCTTTCATCAAGCATCATGAAAAAACGCTGCTTATTCCTTCTGTTCGTCGCGTTTCTGCTCTTGTCGCTCCCTCTTACCGCGTCGGCAGAGGAGCCGTCGGGCGACCCGCTCGACCGAATGCCCGACGAATACCTTGGCTTTCTCGACGCGATCCCCGACGACCTGCGTGACCTTCTCCCCGAGGAGCTGTTTTCGGACGACCCTATCGAGGTCGGCAACACCGTGGGCGAGATGACGAGCTTTTCAAGTCTTATGGAGACCTTTCTCTCACTCGTCGGCTTGAAGCTTGGCGACTGTGTTGCGATCCTTGCGTCGGTCGCGGGGCTTTTGATCCTTTCCGCGGTTTGCAATACGTTGAAGACCTCGTTCAAGGGGGAGACGGTTTCCCGCGCCTTCTCGCTCTGCGCAACGCTTGCGGTCACGCTCGCGCTTCTGTCGCAAAGCTATCGCTCGCTGGAGGCGGTGACCGAATACCTCGAAAATCTCGGAGCACTTACGAGTGCCACGCTTCCCCTGATGTCCGCGCTTTACGCCATGGGTGGAAACGTCTCGGCGGCGGTTGCGGCGTCGTCGGGGCTTTCGATCTTTATGACGCTTCTTGAGGTGCTGATCGGCAAAAGCATCGTACCGTTTTGCGGCATTTGCATGGCTTTTGCGCTGGTCAGCTCGCTTGACCCCTCGATCCGCACGGGAACGCTTCTCTCCACGGTCAAAAAGAACTACACCACTGCCTTGGCGTTTGTGATGATGCTTCTGCTTGCCATGCTATCGGCGCAAAGCACGCTTGCCGCGCGAAGCGACTCGCTCCTGATGCGAAGCGCAAAATTCGCGGTGGGAAATATGCTCCCCGTGGTAGGGGGATCGGTCTCCGAGCTGTTGCGCACGGTCAGCACGGGAGTTGGGTATCTGCGCGGCACGGTGGGCATTTGCGGCACGCTGCTCCTGCTCTATCTCCTGCTCCCAACACTGGTTGAGCTTTTGCTCCTGCGCGCCACGTGGCAGATCTCGGCGTCGCTTGCCGATCTTTTGGGCTGCGACGGACAAAAAAGACTGCTTGACGAGTTTGCCTCGCTTCTCGGTTATCTCGTCTCTGCCGTTTGCATCTGCTCCTCGGTGCTCTTGCTCTCGCTATTCCTCTTGACACATTGCGCCTCGGCGATCGGGTGACGGATCATGAAGGACTATTTACTGACGCTGATCGCCGCGTCGCTTGTCGCGGTGCTTGTGGGGATCCTCTCCCCCGACGGTGAGCGCGGCGGCATTGCCAAGCATATGAAGCTTTTGACCTCTCTGTTTCTCGTCTGCGTTCTGATCAGCCCCTTGCAGAGCGGGATCGAGGGTCTGCAACGACTGATGCGCGGAGAGCTTTCTCTGCCCGAGCTTAACGGCTCCGAGCAAGAGGACTATCCGGACATGATGGAGGGCGCGTTGAACGACGCGTCGGTCAACTATTTTTGCGATATGCTGACCGTCACGATCGAGAAGCAATTCGGAATTGAGGCGGGAGAGGTGCGGTGTCTTGTGGCATGGGAGCAGGAGGGCGAGACACTCACGCCCACACGCGTCACGGTCGTGCTTTCGGGAAAAGCCATCTGGAAGGACCCCCACGCGATCGAGGAGTTCGTCACGGAGCTTTTGGGGTGCGACTGTGCAACCGCAATTGAATAATACTAATCTCATAATAAAATATTTTTTTGTCAGAAACTTCTTGAAATGAAGTTAAACGTGGCAAGCCACGTTCGACACCTTCAAGAGCTTTCAAACAGGGATTATATGGATATTGGTGGGGTGTTTGTGCGCCATTCCGTAGTTTTCTGACGGCAAGGGGGTGTTTCATCGCTTGATCCAAGCAATAGCTCCCGCTACCGTTTTGGTACCACCACCCAAAACGGGCTCCCGAAAAAATCACTTGAACATAGATACTCTATCTTTTAATTAGAGATTAGTATAAATGAATAGGAGAAGCTTATGTTCTCATTTTTTAAATCAAAAAAAGACGGCGACAAAAAGAGCGGCGCGCCGCCTTGGATCATTCTCGTGGGCGCAATGCTCGGCATTTGTCTGTTGCTGCTTGGCGGCAGAGGGCAAGGCAAGACCGAGACCGAAGAGGATGCCGTCTATTCCCCGCGTGAGGACGAGATGGTGCTTTATCAGGACTATCTGGAGGAACGCGTAAAGAAGCTTTGCGAGTCGGTGGACGGGGTTGGCGACGTGACCGTGATCGTGACGCTCTCGGGTGGCTTTGAGTCGGTCTACGCCACCGAAATGACCGACGAAGGCGAGGAATACGTGATCGTTGGAAGCGGCTCGTCGGCAAAGCCGCTCCCTCTTACAAGAAACGCGCCGAGGATCGCGGGGATCGGTGTGGTCCTTCATGGGGGCGCATCGGCAACTGCCAAGCAGGAGCTGATCTCTCTGTTGTCGGCGGGCATGAACGTTCCGTCCAATCGCATTTATATTACCCAATAACACGAACTTTTTTGGGAAAAGCGGCATATTCTGATCATTCGTCTCATATGCTATAGCGAAACAAACTACAGGAGGAAAATTACTTATGAAAACACAAACCACAGCACTCTGCGAGGTCAAGAGAAGTCAAAAATTCAAAGCCGTTATTCTCAAGATCGGCAAGAGAAACATTGCCATTGCCTGCTCGGTGTTGCTGATCGGCGTGGCGGTTCTGCTCAATTGGATCCTCTTTTCGGGAGCAAATCCGCAGGACGGCTACGACGGCTACGACAAGCCCACGGGCAACGTGACCGACACGCC
>JAZRIE010000020.1:0-3807 GCA_045645105.1 Eubacteriales bacterium
CAAACCTGTGGACAGATTCGAACCGCCACAATGCAGGGGCGTTCATTGAACGCCCGCGGGCGACCGCAGGTCGCCCCTACACGTTCAAAATTTATTTACAAAGCCATAGATGCAACGGCATTTTGGACAGATTTGAACTAACGAAGCACTTGAAATGTTTACAAAATTGTGATATAATATTATTAACGAAATGCAAAAGGAGATTGCTATGGGTAAAAAGAAAAAGCGAAAAGATAGTAAGCGGCATTTGCGCCCACCATTAACTTTTCTTGATAAAAGTATTTATTTTTTGTGTATCGTATTCTCCTTTTTAGGCGCGTTGTTGTTGGCTTTTTGTTTTGATGACATTCAAAATATGATCGCGTTCAATATGCCGGGAACTGTTGCATACAGAAGCAATGCAAGTTTTTTGTTTGCACTTCCGTTTATGATGTTTCTTGAAATCAGCGCACTTGTGCTTTTTATTTCAGGGTGGGAATCAAAAAAGCCAATTTTCGGAAGTAAAAAATACAAATATGGAGAATATCCTTTCAAAGAAGACTGTTTTCCGCTTTTCTCCTCACAAAAACGAAATCAACATAAAACGCCTTCTCAAAAGACTTTTGTTCGCCATATGACAATTTTATGGTGTTCTGTTTTAGTTGTGTTTTCTTGTTTAATTCCATTCAGTTTATTTGGACGCGATGCAATGTATCAAGATAATCGCGTAGAAAAGATCAACTTAATCAACAATGTAAGCGATACATATACAACAAATGATTTTTCCGAGTTAACAATTCAAGCAAAATATGTTTCAGGTTACAGAACCGCTGATTATTGGAAATACGAAATTATCATTGAAATGAATGATGGTAAAACATTTTCGTTTTCCAACAGAGATTTTGATTGGCGTGTATCGAGATCCAAAGATAATTGTTTGGATAAGATGCTGGAAGTAAAAAATCTATTTAATCCCGACTCAATTACTATTAAGGGAGCAAACAACATCGGTGAAGTTTCCGACTTCTTGGGATTTGATGAGCAGCAGGAGGCAAAATTAAAACTGTTATTTGCTGAATAATTTTACATAGTTTTGTTTGCAAGCATGGTATTGCGCCCCGGAAGACAGCGGTCAAGTGCAGCTCCCATTATCGCCAAGGGGTTAATCTACCCTCTGCAAAATCAGCGTGCATCTATATCACGCTGACGAAGTCAGCATATCACTAAAAATTTTTCGAAAATTTTTCGACTCTAAAGTTTTTCGAAATTTTCCGGATGCATTTCGGGTCTGTAGACAGATTCGAACCGGCGAAACGGTTGAAATGTTAACAAAGTTGTGGTATAATGAAAGTATGATTGCAAAAGGACACCAACCAAAAGAACAAGACCAAGCTTTTTAAAATCGGTCTTGTTCTTTTTTTTGAAAAACACCAAAAATTTAATCAAACCCTATTGACAAAGTCGATACTTCGTGATATGATGTATTATGTAATGGGAGGTATACTATGGACATTCAAATGAAGCGCGGTCTTATGGACGTATGCGTTCTGGCGGCAATCAAGGACGGGGAGTCCTACGGCTACAAGATCATCAAGGACATGAAGCCGTATATGGAGCTGTCCGAGTCAACGCTCTATACCATCCTAAAGCGTCTGGAAACGGCGAGGATGCTGACAGTCCGCACGGCGGAGCATGGTGGCAGACTTCGAAAATATTACCGCATTACCAACGCGGGGCTGAAACGAATCGAGAATTTTCGGGATGAATGGAAGGAAATCGTATCCATTTATCGGTTTGTGACCAAGGAGGACGATGAAAATGCAAAAAAATGAATTTCTTGCAGGCTTGCGCAATCACCTGAGCGGCTTGCCACAGGAGGATATTGAAGAACGTCTTACGTTCTACGGTGAAATGATAGACGACCGCATCGAGGAAGGGCTTTCGGAGGAGGAAGCAGTCCGACAGATGGGATCGGTAGATGATATCGTTCGGCAAACGCTTGCCGAGATCCCGCTTGTCAAGATCGTGGGGCGGCGTGTGAAGTCAAAGCGCGCTCTCAGGGCGTGGGAGATCGTGTTGATCGCGGTCGGCTCTCCGATCTGGCTCTCCTTGATCGTGGCTGCATTTGCCGTGGTACTGTCGATTTACGCGACGCTGTGGTCGGTGGTCATTTCTCTGTGGTCGGTGTTTGCCGCGCTTGTTGGCTCTGCCATTGGCGGCGTAGCATCGGGGATTTTATTTGTCTGTCTCGGAAACACGGCGGCGGGGCTTGCCATGATCAGCGCAGGGCTTGTCTGCGCGGGGCTTTCGGTTCTTAGCTTCTTCGGCTGCTTGGCGGCAACCAAGGGAAGCGCTTGGCTGACAAAGCACATTGCCGTAGGCATAAAAAAACTGTTTATCAAAAAGGAGGGTGCATGATGAGTACACCTGCGAAAACATGGATCGTGATCGCGACGGTTCTCGTGCTTCTCGGAGTGGCACTGTTTGTAACCGTCATGTCGGCAAATCAATGGGATTTTTCGAGACTTAGCACCTCAAAGCTTGTCTCGAACAGTCATTCGGTCAGTGAGGATTTTTACGATCTGTCGATCAACACGGATACGGCGCATATCGTCTTGTTGCCGTCCGACGACGAGACCTGTAAGGTCATTTGCTACGAGCATGAAAAGGAAACACACACGGTCTCTGTCAGCGACGGAAGCCTTTCGATCAGCTTGACCGATCAGAGAAAATGGTACGACTATATCGATATTAGCTTTGGGACGCCTAAGATCTCGGTCTATCTCCCCAAGACTGTGTACGGTCAACTGAGCATTAAGGAAAGCACGGGGGATATCGAGCTTCCCAAGGATTTTACCTTTGCGGGCATCGACGTGACGGCAAGCACGGGTGACGTAAAGCTTGAGGCATCTGCCACGAGCGCGATCAAAATTAAGACGAGTACGGGCGACATCCTTGCGGAAGGTCTTTCCGCCGCAAGCCTTGAATTGTCGGTGACGACGGGCAAGGCGACCATTCGTTCGGTCAACTGCGTGGGCGAGGTGAAGATCCATGTCAGCACGGGGGATACGATACTTTCGGACGTTGCGTGCGGTTCGGTCACGTCAAGCGGCGGTACGGGAGACGTTTCCATGAAGAACGTGATCGCCACCGAAGTCTTTTCGATCAAGAGATCGACGGGTGACGTGAAATTTGAGAATTGCGACGCCACCGAGATCACGGTAAAGACCGACACGGGATCGGTGACGGGTACTCTGTTGAGCGAAAAGGTGTTTATTACAAGCACCGACACGGGAAGGGTAGACGTACCCAAAAGTGTGAGCGGCGGCAGATGCGAGATCACCACGGACACGGGAAATATCAGGATCAGCGTGGTACAGAGGTAAAGTCCGCGGCGGGAGGAAATGGCGACAGGATTTGGAGCTTAAACGCGCGATGAAACGTGATGGTCAGTTGTCGTTATGCATACTCGCTCGGCTTGTTCGCAAACGTAGGCATCACCGCCAATGAAACGACCAACGAATAATCCGTCAGCAATCTGATAGAGCGCACCAAACGCCATTGTTATCATTGATGGGATAGCGCAACGGAAAAACAGCTTCGTTGGTGGTAGCTTTTCAAAAATTTCGGAATCCATAGTGTAAAAACCTCCTAAAAAACAAAAATACCCGGTAACGCAAAAAGCGAAACCGAGCGCACTCGACACCTAATCCGGTATGCGGCCTGCAGGATTTTATCCTACGATCCCCTGACGTTACGACGTCCTACCTCCGGTGACCAAAAATATTCAACGCAGATATTATACCACAGATACAGGTGAATGTCAAG
>JAZRIE010000021.1:0-1767 GCA_045645105.1 Eubacteriales bacterium
GATCAAACTTTTTCAAAAGTTTGCGCGGTGGAGGCTGCGGAAGCCTCCTCGCCCTCCGCAGAGGGCGAAATTCCCCTTTCGGCGTTTTCTTTTGTAAACTTTTCTTTTGCGCCTGCGGTGTCAAAAGAAAAGTGGCTAACATCTTTGTGCTATTTAACGAATGATTGTTTTTATAATAGGGTTTGTCAGTAGCCTGCATGACGGATTTTTCCGTCATGTTTTTTGCTTGTTCACAAAATATTCATGCATTACGGTATGAATAGAAAAATATTTGATGTATAATTAAAAGGTTATATAATAATTGTTAGATAGAAGTATTGAAAGGACTATTTTACACGATCCATGAAAAAACTGCTTTACTATCTTTCACCCTACAAAAAAGAGGCAGTGCTGAGTCCTCTTTTTAAGCTCCTTGAGGCGATCTTCGATCTTTTGGTCCCACTCGTGGTCAAGGAGATCATCGACGTTGGTATCGCAAACGCCGACAAGCCCTATATCGTTGCCATGTGCGCCGTGCTGGTCGGGTTTGCCGTGATCGGCCTTAGCTGTACGCTGATCGCGCAGTACTACGCCGCGCGCGCCGCCGTGGGATTTAGCACGGGACTGCGCCGCGATCTGTTCTCGCACATTCAGAAATTCTCGTATGCCGAGACCGACCGCGTAGGTACTGCCACGCTGATCACGCGCATGACCGCCGACGTCAACCAGATGCAGTCGGGCATCAACCTCTTTTTGCGACTGTTCCTGCGCTCCCCCATCATTGTGTTCGGTGCCGTGATCATGGCGTTTACCGTCAACGCGCGCAGTGCGCTGACCTTTGTGATCGTCATTCCCCTGCTTGCCGTAGTGGTCTTTACGCTGATGTTCAAGAGCGTTCCGCTGTTCCGCAAGGTTCAGAAAAATCTTGACCGCGTCACCGCCGTCACGCGCGAGAACCTGACGGGGGTACGCGTCATTCGCGCCTTTGGCAAGGAGCGGGACGAGATCGACCGCTTCACCGCCGCCAACGACGAGCATAACCGTATGCAAAATTTCGTGGGCAAGATCTCGGCACTCATGAATCCGCTCACGCTCGTGCTGGTCAACCTCGGTACGATCCTGCTCCTGCTCTCGGGCGCGCGCCTGACCAACGTGGGAGACATGACGCAGGGCGAAGTCGTGGCAATGACCAACTACATGGCGCAGATCCTTGTGGAGCTGGTCAAGTTCGCAAACACGATCATCACCTGCAACAAGGCGATCGCCTGCGGTGACCGCATCGCGGCAGTCCTCGATACCCCCGTCGGTATGGAGACGCGCACAGAGGACACAAGCGCCGCTCCCTCGTCCGACGCCGTCACCTTCCAAAATGTTACACTGACCTACGCGGGCAACTCCGCGCCGTCGATCGAGGGGATCAACCTTTCGGTTCCGCGCGGCGCGACCGTGGGGATCATCGGCTCGACGGGATCTGGCAAAAGCTCGGTGGTCGGTCTTATTCCCCGCTTTTACGATGTGACCGCAGGCGCGGTATTAGTCAACGGGCGCGACGTGCGCACCTACGACACCGCCGCGCTTCGCGACCGCATCGCCGTCGTTCCGCAAAAAGCGATCCTCTTTCGCGGCACGGTGCGCTCCAATCTGCTCTGGGGCAACGAGGGGGCGACCGACGACGCGCTTTGGGCGGCACTTGAAGCCGCACAAGCAAAGGATTTTATGCTCGAAAAGGAAGGCGGACTTGACGCGCCCGTATCGCAGGGCGGCAGAAACTTTTCGGGAGGACAGCGA
>JAZRIE010000022.1:0-4808 GCA_045645105.1 Eubacteriales bacterium
CGCCGCGATGCCTGCAAAAGCGGACGTGTGAGAATACCGTATTTCATGAAACGCACGGGAGCGATGCCGCAGAGTCCCGAAAGTCCCGTGCCACGACAAAGATGAAGCAAAACCGTCTCCAGATTGTCGTCGGCATGATGCGCCGTAGCCAACAAGGGAATGCTGCGCTCACGCATCAGCCGCTCGAAATATTCGTATCGGACGATGCGAGCCTCCTCCTCAAGTCCCCTGCCGTGCGCCTTGGCGAGCGCGGGAACGTCGGCGTCCAAAATACAAAGCTCCAAGCCGTATTCCTCTGCAACCGCTTGGCAAAACCTGCGGTCGCGCAGAGCTTCCTCTCCGCGAATCCCGTGATTCACGTGTGCCAATGTTAAGGAAAAACCGTCCGCCTTGGCTTGTGCGGCAAGAATATGCAGCAGCGCACGGGAATCTGCGCCGCCCGAAAACGCGAGCAGGACGGGCGTCGTTTTGTCGAGTCCCGTCAACGCCTGCGGAGCCTTCACTCCATCCATCAGCATCAATTGTCACCCTGTTCCTTATCTATTGTAATAAACTTGGTATACTGACCGTTCCAGCCCATTTCGACGGTGCCGACCGAGCCGTGACGGTTTTTGGCAATGATGATCTCGGCAATACTCGTTTCCTGCCCACCCGTATCACCGTTGTTATAATATTCGCTACGGTACAGGAAAATGACCGTATCGGCATCCTGCTCGATGGCTCCCGAGTCACGCAGGTCGGAAAGCATCGGCTTTTTGTCGGTTCTCGATTCGGGTCCACGCGAAAGCTGCGCGCAGCAGACCACGGGAACCATCAGCTCCTTTGCCATGATCTTGAGCGAACGCGAGATCTCGGAGACCTCCTGCACGCGGTTATCCTTGTGTCCGTCGCCCTGCATCAGTCCCAGATAGTCGATCACGACCAGACCGAGGTTCTTGACGCGGCGGAGCTTTGCCTTCATTGCCGTAACCGTCATGCCCGAGGTATCGTCGATGAGAATGTCACAGCCCGCAAGCATACCCGCCGCCTTTGCCAGATGCTCCCAATTCTCGGGAGAAAGCTCACCCGTGCGGAGCGCGTAGCTGTTGACGAGCGCCTCGCTTGCCAGCACACGGGTGACAAGCTGATCGGCAGACATCTCCAGGGAGAAGATGCAAACAGCCTTTTTCGTCTGCTTTGCCACGTTTGTAGCAAGGTTGAGGGCAAACGCAGTTTTACCCATACCGGGGCGTGCGCCGACCAGAACGAGGTCACTCTTGCCCATGCCCGCCAATACGCGGTCAAGTGCCGAAAATCCCGTTTTCGTCCCCTGCGTTGCTTCTTTATTGGTGTTCAGCTCGTGCAGGTGACTGTAAACGTCGCCCAAGACCTCGCGGATATGACGGAAGTTCTTGGTGTCGCGCCCCTGCGCAATATCAAAGATCAGGTGCTCGGCATGGTCAAGAATGCTCACCACCGACTCCTGCTCGGAGTACGCCGCCTCCGAAATTTCTCCGCACGCGGCAATCAGCTGACGCAGCACGCTCTTCTCCTTGACGATACGCGCGTAGTCCTTGACGTTCAGCGCGTCGGGAACCGCGTCGGTTAGCGTGCGGATGTAATCTTCACCGCCCGATTTGTCGTAAATTCCCTTGACCACGAGCATATCGATCAGCGTGACCACGTCGATCTCACTGTTGGTCAGGAACAGCTCGTGCATGGCAAGATAGATCTGCTTATGCTCCGAAAGATAGAAATCCTCTGCGTTGAGCAGGTCTGCCACCTCGTTGAGTGCCGCGGGATCGATGAGCACCGAGCCTAACAGAGACTGCTCGGCAGGCATCGAAAACGGCAGCTTTCTAGTCAGTTCGTCTGCCATAGCCGCTTACTTCTCGCAAACGAGAACGAACACCTTGCCCGTGACCTCGGTATAGAGCTTTGCCTCGACCTCGTATTTGCCGTACGCCTTAATGGGATCGTTCAGTGTCAGCTTGCGCTTGTCGATCTCAATGCCGAACTGTGCCTGCAACGCCTCGGAAATATCCTTGGTGGTCACAGAGCCGTACAGTCTTCCGTCCGCACCGCAGGATGCCGAGATCTTGACCTGCAGGGTCTTCAGCTTCTCTGCAAGTGCCTGCGCTTCCTTCTTTTCGGTCTCGATGCGGTAAAGTCTTGCCGCCTCCTTGACCTTGACGTCGTTGAGCGACTGCGCGTCCGCCGCCTTCGCGAGCTTACGCGGGATCAAAAAGTTTTTTGCGTATCCGTCGGATACCTCGATCACGTCGTTCTTTTTTCCCTGACCCTTTACGTCAGCAAGTAAAATAACCTTCATTGTTTTATTATCTCCAAATTCAAATTGTTTTATTTCAGATTTGTGCGGTGTTTCCTTAACGTTTTACGCCCTTTTCGGTCTCGTACTCGTTATCCAGATATTCGTCCAGAACGGTTTTGAGCTGCTGGCAGGCGGCCTCCAGCGTGGTATGCGTCATGCGGGTTCCCGCCATGTCGTAATGCCCTCCGCCGCCGAGGCGCTGCATGATGATCTGCACGTTGATCTTGTCGTGAGACCGCGCCGAAATGGTAACGGTGTGGTCGGCACGGAGAAGCGCAAACGACGCCTCGATCCCATCAATGGTCATCAGCTTGTCCGCCGCCTTTGCCACGGCAATATTATCCGCCTCGGTCGCGGCGTGATCGACGCTCAGCCAGGTCAGAGCGATCTTATCGCGATAGGTACGGGTGCGGCTGTCGATGTCACACGCCGTGAAAAGGTTGGACATGGTCTCGGTAAAGAAGCCGCGCACCGAGTTTGCATGCGCCCCTCTGCCGTACAGATAATGCACCGCCGAGAAGGTCTGCATTCCCGCCCCCTGCGTAAAGTTTTTGGTATCCAGCATGATGCCCGCGAGCATCAGGTTGGCTTCCTCCTTGAGCAGTCGGTCGTAGTAAGGACTCAGCTCCAGCATTTCGCTGACAAGCTCGCTCGCCGCGGCAACCGACGGACGGATATAGGTCATCAGCGGCTTGAATTCGTAAAGCTGATCCTGACGGCGGTGGTGGTCGATGATCACCACGTTCTTGACGCTCTTGAGCAGCTTGGGGGCTTCGGTATTGAAGACGTTGTTCACGTCCGACATGATCAGAAGCGTATCCGACCGCACCGCATCGTGCGCGGTGTCCCCGCTGATAAACATAGAGCGATATTCGGGCAGGTGCGCCAGCATATCGTAGCAAATGCGGAAATTGACGTGATCACGGTTGACCACGATGCGGATCCTTGAAGCATCTCCGTCGCGTGCGCAGATGGCAAGCCTTGCAAGTCCCACCGCAGAACCGATCGAGTCGTAGTCGGGGGAGCGATGCCCCATGATCAAAATATTACTTGCCTCACGTATCAGCTTGCAAAGATGAGAGGAATTGACGCGCGAGGTAACGGTGGTGGAGCCGTAGAGCGTGTTGACGTGTCCTCCGTAAGGGGTGACCGACTTTCCGTCGTTGACCGCTACCTGATCTCCGCCCTTCTGAAGGGCAATATCAAGCGCATCGCTTGCCGCGCGCTCCTTGTCCTCAAAGCTTCCGTCGATCGCACCGACGCCGATCGAGATCGTCACGGGGAAGCTATTATCACCGAGCTTGATCGCGCGCACGGTGTCCAGAATACGGAACTTGTTTTGGATACATTTGTCAAGAGCCTTGCGATCGAAAACCAAAAGATATTTTTCACGCTCGTACTCGCGAAGCATTCCGCCAAAGCTTGCCGCCCACTCCTTGAGCTTGCCCTCGATCTCGTTGACCGCGGTTCGGTAGCTGACACGAACGTACTGTGCCAGCTCCTGCAGACTGTCAATAACGATATACGCAACCACGGGCTCATTCTCGTAAGCCTCTCGTTGCATATCCAGCTTTTCGGTAATGTCGTCAAAGACGACGAAGTAGTAATCCTTGCCGCGCGAGCGCATCACGAAGCAACGCAGAGCATACTGCTTACCGTCGATCTCGGTGACCATGGGCTTGGTGTTGTCGATCGGAACGCCATCCTCGCTCACGGTAATGTCTCTGACCTGCTCTCCGTTTTGCGCGTAGTTGACGATCTCCTGCATGGGAACGGTACAAAACGCGGTCAGCGGCACGTTGCAGATCGGTGAGCGATACTGCAAGATATCCTGCAAGGCACCGCTGACGATCTTGACCATGCCGTCGCCGCCGACGATGGCATATGGAATATCCACCACGTAGCGGAACATATCACTGACCTCGGTGGTCATCAGCTCGGCAGCGTCATTCGCCATGGTGATACGGCGATAACGGTTCAGGTAGGGGATCAACAGCCCTCCCACCGCAATCACGTAAACGCCGCAGATCGCCGCGCCGTACAGAAGCATGTCCTGAACGTCAAGCAGAGAAAGCGCGGTATAAAGCAGTAACAGTACGATCCCTATGATCGCCGAGGCGATCAGGGGCGGTCGCAGATCGGTTCGAAACGCCGATCGTTTCTTTTTTTGCATAGTCAGTCAATCCTCCTTTTGGGGAAATAAACAGTCATTTCGGGGGGATGGGCGCAAGAGTCAATTCTCGTCTCCGCCTCTGCCTTGGTTCATCTTTTCAAGCAGCTTGTTGCGAAGTGCCTGCATCAGGCGTCCGTAAGCGCCCCACATCGCCATGATATATAGCGCCCCGCCCGTGTAACAGCAGAGCATCGAGCCGAAAAAGATCAAAAGGAACACGCGCACCCCACCCTTGGACTGTACCAGGGAAAGAAACGCACTCTGCACGCCCAGCACGCAAAAGCCGGGCAGGAGCATCAGACAAATATTCTGCACCACAGCACT
>JAZRIE010000023.1:0-3484 GCA_045645105.1 Eubacteriales bacterium
CCGCTTGGCCTCCGACTTTCGGTCTCCTCAGGGCGCACACGGGTCAAAAGGCATATCATCCACGCCGTGACAAATACGCCCAAGACCGCTGTGATCACTACGGTCGGCGTGTTCCATTGCTCGCCCCGTCCGACTGTATAAAGCAGTCCACCACCCACGTCGAAGATCGCGTGGAGCAAAATGCATAGCAGAAGATTTCCCGTTTTGAGCAGGACGATGGCACACATGCCGCCGATGAGGAAGGAATACCCCACCTGCAACAGCGTCGCGCCTGCGTTCGCGCCCTCCAATAGGTTTGCAAGATGTACAAGTCCGAACAGTGCCGATGAGATCAGCGAGGTCAGAAAGATTTGCTTGGTCGAGGAGCGTCTCCTTTCGAGGATTGCCAGAAAGAGCGTTCCGCGAAATGCCGTCTCCTCAAAGACGCCGATCAGAAGACATTCGAGCAGAAAAAGCGGCAAAAGCTCGGTGCGCGTCAGCTCTGCGCTCCCGTCCGCCAACGCAATGATCGGCAGATTGTTGATCACCACGGCAAGGCTTGGCAAAAAAGCCGCCAACCACGCGCCGCAAGGCTTGTGCAGGACACGGTAGCCGAGAAAGACCGTGAGTGCCACGAAAATAAGGCTTCCGAGCCCGCGCGTAACGACCGATTGCATCAAAAGCTGTCTTTTTGCATCCTCGGAGTAAACGGGGTCAAGCAGCCACACGATCAAAAAGGCAACGATCCCCAAAAGCACGACGGCGCGGGAGATCCTTTCCTTGGTCGTCATACGCTCCCCTCCCCGCCCTCGCGCTTGGAGATGTGCGCCTCAAGCCACCAAAAGCCGAAGCCTACGGCAAGCAGGATCACCGCAGTGAGCTGGGACGGCGACAAAAAGCCTATGGGACTGGATCCGCGGTCATCGGTGCGCAGATACTCGACGAAAAAGCGCCACACGGCGTAACCGATGAGATACCAACCAAAATTTCCGCGCCGTCCGCGACAGAGTCTCCACGCAAAAAGCGCGGTGAGTGAAAACAAAAAGAGTGCCTCAAAAAGCTGGACGGGGACGGTCTTTGCGTTCAAATAGACGTTCTGCACGCCGTACCACGCGTCGGTCACTCTGCCGTGGCAGCAGCCCGCAAACAGGCAGCCCAACCGTCCGCAACCGTGTGCGAGCGCGATACTGCCCGCCGCGATCTCGGAAAGCTCGAAAAAGCGTCTTTGGGTCTGTCCGTCCTTCATGATAAGATTTCCCGCGACGAAATAAACGAGCAGAAACGTCGCCGCGCCGCCGATCAAGCCGCCGTAGAAGGTGGCTCCCGTGCTTCCCGCAACCGTGAAAATACCGTCGTCGAGCCAATTGTAGACCGCCTGAAACAGCACCGCCGCGCCATAGCCGCCAAAAAGCCCTGCCATGCCACCGACGATGCAAAGGTTTTGCAGGCGCGCCGAAAAGTGCCTGCGATCGGCAAACACGCGGAAGAAGACCAATGCGCCAAGGAAGCCGACGGCGATCATGATCTCGTAAAGATCGGCACCAAACAAAATATCGTATGGGTACATCATGCACCTCCCCTTGTCTCTTTGACAATATCATACCATACTATCCGCCAAAAATCAAGGGTAAAACACGAATTTCAGGAGCAATCGACGATAAATTGCCGTATCCGCATCAAAAGAAAGACCACGGCGACACATGCAATGCTTGCCGCGGGCAAAAAGCGTTCCACCGACAGAAGGACACCGACCGCCCCAAGCCCTGCCGAAATGAGGATCAGCACGCCTCCGCATTGCGGGTGGGTCAGTCCCGCGTCACAGATGCGGTGATGCAGATGTCCGCGATCGGCTTGAAACGGGCTTTTCCCACGCAAGACGCGGCGCAGAACGGCGGCAAACAGATCGGTCAGAGGATAGCCGAACAGAAGGAGCGGCGCAATGCTTCCCAAGCCCTCCGAGACCGTGCCAAAGAGCGGCAACGACAGAACGCCGAGCAGAAATCCGACCGTTCCCGAACCACAGTCCCCCGCAAAGATCTGCGCGGGGTAGCGGTTGAAGACGCGAAAGCCAAGGCACGAAAGCGCGAGCAGGAGCGGAAGCGCGGCATATGCGGTCATGCCGACGGCAAGAAAGGTCAGGCAGAGCGCGATCCCCTCGACCGCCGACACGCCCGCAAAAAGCCCGTCCAAGCCGTCGATAAAGTTGTGCGCATTGGTCAGCATCAGCACCCATAGCACAGAAAGGATCGCGCCGCCCCCCGTGGCAACACCGCTCCCAAGCACCGCGGCGGTGGTAGCGGCGATCTGAAAAAAGAATTTCACCCACGCGTCGAGACAAAAAATATCGTCGGCAAGACCCACGAGAAGGATCAACGCCCCGCCGCCGAGCGCGCACGCGGCAAGATGGGAGACCTCCCCCGCAAGAAGGCAGGCGGCGAAAAAGCCGAAAAAGATCGAAAGTCCCCCCGCGCGCGGAATACTTTCACGGTGCATTCTGCGACCGTCGCAGGGGGTATCGACCGCCCCGATCCTCCACGCGAGCGCGATGACGAGCGGAACCGTGACAAAGCTGAGCGTAAACGCCGCAAAACAAGCAAATACAGACATATTTCTTCCCCTTCGCAAAAAAAGAGCTATATATCCCCAAAAGGAATATGTAGCTCTTTTGTTCTGTTACTTGATCTGCACAAATCCAAGCTTCTTTTGCACCTTGGAAAGCGTGCGGCGCGCGTACCACGAGGCTTCCTCCGCACCCTTCTTCATCTGTGCCTCCAGCACCGACTTGTCGGCAAGCAGAGCGTGGAATTTCTCCTGCACGGGGGCGAGCGCATCTGCCGTCACCTCACCAACTGCCGCCTTGAAGTCGCCGTAGCCCTTGCCGTCAAATTCCCGCTCGATCTCCTCCATGCTCTTGCCCGTGAAGCAAGAATAAATGGTCATCAGGTTGCTCACACCGGGCTTGTCGGGCGCGTAGCGGACCTCGGAGCCGGAATCGGTCACAGCGCGCGTGAATTTCCTGATCATTGTGTCCCGATCGTCGAGAATATATACCACCGCATTGACGTTTTCGTCGGATTTGCTCATTTTCTTGGTGGGATCGGCAAGCGACATGATCTTCATGCCGTGCTTGGCAATGATCGGCTCGGGAACGGTAAACGTACCGGGATAGAGCTGATTGAAGCGTTCGGCAATGTCGCGGCAAAGCTCCACATGCTGCTTCTGGTCGACGCCCACGGGGACCACGTCGGTCTGATACAGAAGAATGTCCGCCGCCATGAGCGTAGGATAAGTAAACAGACCCGCGTTGATGTTGTCGGCGTGCTTTGCGCTCTTGTCCTTGAACTGCGTCATGCGCGAAAGCTCGCCAAACATGGTGTAGCAGTTGAGGATCCATGCAAGCTCGGCGTGCTCGTGTACCATCGACTGCACGTAAAGCGTATTCTTTTCGGGATCGAGACCGCACGCCATATAAAGCGCAAGCGTCTCGTAGGTACGGCGACGAAGC
>JAZRIE010000024.1:0-7424 GCA_045645105.1 Eubacteriales bacterium
AATCCCTCAGTCACCTTACGGTGACAGCTCGCGAGTCGCCAACGGCGATCTCGGCGCGGCTTGCCGCCTTCACTTCTACACAAGGGAGCCTTGAGGTTAGTTCCGCCTGTAAAATGGCTACATTTTTAAGGTGAATGTTACCTTGAAGCCTCCCTTGTGTAAATGGGAGAAAATTTGCAAGCAAATTGGCACGGCTTGCCGTGACGGAAGGATTGTTTTCGTTATTTTGACATTTGCTATTGCTTTGGTCTACACTCTCTCCGACAGCTTTTTCTATCTGTCGGGGATTTTTTTCATGCTCGGCGTATTCATATCTTGTTACCACAAAAAAATCATGTTCCTTTCACAAAAAAACACTTGACAATCAAATGATCGTATGATATAATATTTGCAGATAAAGAAAAAGTCAAATACAGGAGGTATCAAATGAACTTACAGTTTCATGACGAATTGATCCCGGGAACCAAGCTCAAGCAGTCGGATATGGACGGTCTTACAGGACTTGATTTTTTGAAAAAGGTATTTTTTATCAGCGAGGGCGTCATGCTCACGCAGATCCGCGATATTTCGGGCATTGACAGCTCGACTCTGCAAAATTGGACCAAGCGCGGTTGGGTCATCAATAGTAAATCAAAAAAATACGACATTGATCAGGTGGCGCATATTCTGATCATCAATATGCTGCGCTCCTGCATGCAGCTTGATAAGATTGCGTTCCTCATTCAGTATATCAACGGTGAGGTGGACAACACGAGCGACGACATTATCCGCGATTCGGTGCTGTACGACTATATCTGCCGCATCCTGTCTCACATGATGAGCAATGACACCTGCGCGCTCTCCTCGGTGGGCGTGTCGGTCTCCGAGATCACCTCGGACTACGTCGAGCCTGTTGCGGGCGCACACGAGCGTTTGAACAAGGCACTTGAGGTCATCGTGGTGACCTATTACGCAGCCCTCATTAAGAGCCACGCAAACGGGCTGTTGGAAGAACTTGAAAACTAATCGTTGATCATAAACAAAAGCGGTCAGCTCCCACCGTTCGGCAGGGAACTGACCGCTTATCTGTTTTTTATTTCTTTTTTCTTTTTCCCGCAAGGGGATTTTGCGTCATGGCTTTTTCCATTTCGGCGTTGCTGACGTGCGTATAGATCTGCGTGGTGTTGAGCTGCTCGTGTCCGAGAATGTCCTTCAGCACGCGCACGTCCACGTTGCCCGACTGATACATCAACGTGGCGGCGGTGTGGCGGAGCTTATGTACCGAATAATGCTTCCCGTCAAGCCCTGCCAGCTTCAGATATTTGTAGACCATTGCTTGCACGGTCTTGACGCTGATCCGCTGATTGAGACGGCTGAGGAACAGCGCGCGCTCCTGCACGGTGCTGTATTTGTTGCTTTTTCGTTCTAAAAGGTATTCGGAGAGGGCGGTGCGGCAGGCGTCGTTGAGGTAGATCACGCGCTCCTTGCTTCCTTTACCCGTCACACGCATCGATTGCAGACCCGAATCCACGTCGGTCAGATTGATGCCCGCAAGCTCGGACACACGCATGCCGCAGTTGAGAAAGAGCGTCAGGATCGCGTAGTCACGCGTGCGGAAGGGAGAATCCTTGTCGTTCTCCACGGCTTCGAGAAGGGATACGGCTTCATCAAGAGACAGCACCTTGGGAAGCGTTTTTTTGGATTTCGGTGTGTCTATGTCCACGGTCGGATTATGCTCCAGATAGTGTCGCTTGTTGGCGAGATATTTGTAGAGGGCGCGGATCGCCGAAAGCTTGCGCGAGCGCGCCGACCATTGATTGCCCCTTTGCTGATTGAGGAAGAACAGAAAATCGTAAAAATCCTCGGTGTGAAGCTTTCCGAGATGCTCAAGCCCTACCGACGAGACGTCAAGCTCATAAAAGGCATCGGAATCAAAATCAATGTCTCGCTCCCGTGCCAAAAGATAGCGAAAGAAGGTGCGCAGGTCCAAAAGGTACTCCTGAACGGTTTTGGGGGAGCAACCTTGTATTGAGAGCTTATAGGACGCAAACTCCTGAACGATCGATGAAAATTCTCTTACGTCAACGCTGTTGTTCATAGTGTACCTCCGTGAATGATACCTTTATTATACTATATCCTGCAATAATTTAGTTGATAATTTGTAAACTTTTGCGGGGAACTGTTGATTTTTTTTCGTCTTTTCGTTATAATGATAGCGTTATTCAATACGAATTTTTTGCGAGGTATTTCATGAAACGCTTTTTTTCGGAGCATTCCTACAGTATGGTCAAAATGTTTTTGAATCAATTTGCCATTGCCGTGTTCGGCTTCGTTCTCGTGCTGGTTTCGGGATTGGCGCAGAACGTGGGACTGAGAAACGCCACGAGCGTGGGGGCAATTCTGTTCTATCTGTTCCTCTTGTATACGATGACGTGGGAGATCGGCTTTCACGACCGTATTGCCGTGGAGCATGAAAAGAAGAAAAAAAATAATTTTCGAGGTGCGCTGATCTCTCTGTGCGCCAATATTCCCAACTTTATTTTTGCGATCTTCGTCATGCTGGCATCGCTTCTGAACTCTCCCGTGCTGAGCAATATCGGCGCGTGGTGCAGTACCTTCGCGCTCTTTTTGGAGGGCATGTACACGGGATTGCTTGTCAATCATGTTGGCGGCGCGCCGCTCAACTCCTATTGGTTCGTCTATTTCCTCTTGCCGCTCCCCGCGATCCTCACCTGCGGCTTGGCGTATAATCTGGGTGTGCGCGACATTAAATTTACATCCTTTTTCAATCAGCCCTATCCCGAATCCGACCGCGATCCCAAGGAAAAGCGCGGAAGATAATACGAAAGAGACCGCCAAGCGTTATGCCTTGGCGGTCTTTCCTTTTAAGTGTCGGACGACATAGACGATAAAGGGAATGGCAAAGAGAAGCGTCAGTGCGTCGGCGAGCGGCTGGACGTAGATCAGCGACTCGATCCCAAAGGCGTTTGGCAAAAGAAAGAGCAGGGGAAGAAAGAGGATCCCTTGCCGCGCGCACGCGAGGACGGTTGCCGAGAAGGGCTTTCCGATGGCCTGCAGGAGCATGTTGGCACAGGTGACCACGCCGTGTGTGACAAGCACCGCGCTCTGTGCGCGCAACGCCGCGCGTCCGATGTCGATCACGTTGGGGTCGTTTCGAAATACCGCGATCACCTGCGGCGAGAGGATCAGGAGCGGAACCGAGACGACAAGCATGACTGCGGTCGCCAGCACCGAGGAAAAATAAAAGGCTTTGTAAACGCGGTCGCGGTTGTCCGCCCCATAGTTAAAGCCCGCAATTGGCATCATGCCTTGTCCGATGCCAAGACAAAGACTGAACGCAAGCTGAAATACGCGATTGACTACCGAAAGCGCCGCCACTGCGGCGTCGCCCCAGGTTCCCGCGGCGTGATTGAGCAGGATGGTCGCAACGGCAATGAAGCCTTGACGGAACGAGGAGGGAAGCCCCGCAATTGTGATCCTGCCACTCTCTCGAAAAACCCTTGGAGAGAAGTCGCGAAAGAGAGAAAGCTGACTTTTTCGAAGCAGATACGCCGAAAGCAGGACGAGAAGACAAACGATCTGGCTGATCAGCGTGGCAAGCGACGCGCCCGCGATCCCAAGTCCAACCGTGCGGATCAGAAAAGGATCGAGCGCGATATTCAAAAGACTTCCAACCGTCAATCCCACCATGGAATAGACCGCCTTTCCCTCGGCGCGCAGGAGCTGACTTGCCACAAAGGCACAGCACATAAAGGGCGCGGAGATAAAGAGGTATCGGGAATAGGCTAGCGCGTGTGGGTGGATCGATTCGGTCGCTCCCAGGATACGCATGAGAGGAGACCCAAACGAAAGCCCGATCAGCGTCACAAGGCTCCCCGTAATGGCGGCAAGCAGGAGTGACACCGTGGCATACCGTCCCGCGTCGGCGTCACGGCGACTGCCAAGCGCGCGAGAGATCAGGCTCCCCGCGCCAACGCCAAAGGTGTAGCCAATGGCTTGCAAAAGCGCTTGAATAGAAAAGGTAACGCCCACCGCCGCGCTTGCCTCGGTTCCAAGAGACGACACGAACAGTGCATCGGTCATGCTGTAGAGCGCGGTCACAAACATTCCAACTGTGCTGGGGGCGGCAAGACGCAGGACGAGCGGAACGATCTTTCCCTCGGTCATATCCTTGTGTCGGCGTGTAGCTTTTTCCTGATTCATACGTATCTCTCCCGATCCTTGATGAGAATATTATGCGCAAAAGGAAGAAAATCATGAATTTTTTTGAAAAAGTTGTTCGGAAATCGAAAAAGGACTTGATTTTTTTTGAAATTTGGTATATAATGTATGTGAATGCGTAAAAGACGCACAGGAGGTAGAAAATATGTTAGTTTCAGCAAAAGAAATGCTTATCAAGGCAAAAGAAGGACACTATGCGGTCGGTCAGTTCAACATCAACAACCTGGAGTGGACCAAGGCAATTCTCCAAACTGCGCAGGAGCAGAATTCTCCCGTCATTCTCGGTGTTTCCGAGGGCGCGGGCAAGTATATGTGCGGCTTTAAGACGGTTGCCGATATGGTAAAGGCAATGATCGACGAGCTCAAGATCACCGTTCCCGTCGCGCTTCACCTTGACCACGGCTCCTACGAGGCTTGCTACAAGTGCATCGACGCAGGCTTTTCTTCCATCATGTTCGACGGCTCGCACTATCCCATCGAGGAGAACGTTGCCAAGACGCAGGAGCTTGTAAAGGTTTGTGCCGAAAAGGGAATGTCTCTTGAGGCAGAGGTCGGCTCGATCGGCGGCGAGGAAGACGGCGTTGTGGGCATGGGCGAGTGTGCCGATCCCAACGAGTGCAAGATGATCGCAGATCTCGGCGTGAATATGCTTGCCGCAGGTATCGGTAACATTCACGGCAAGTATCCCGCAAACTGGAAGGGACTTTCCTTTGAAACGCTCGCGGCAGTTTCCGAGAAGGTTGGCAAGATGCCTCTCGTTCTGCACGGCGGTACGGGGATCCCCGCAGATATGATCAAGAAGGCGATCGACCTCGGCGTTTCCAAGATCAACGTCAATACCGAGTGTCAGCTTGCGTTTGCAGCCGCAACGCGCGAGTACGTTGAGGCAGGCAAGGATCTCGAGGGCAAGGGCTTTGACCCCAGAAAGCTTCTCGCACCCGGTGTCGAGGCAATCAAGGCGACCGTAAAGGAAAAGATGGAGCTGTTTGGTTCCGTTGGCAAGGCTTGATATATTCAATAAACGATCAATTCAGAGGGCGTTTCTTGTAGGGAACGTCCTCTGTTTTGTGCCATATTCATCGTTTTTTTATTATTTTTGCAAAAAACTCTTTACAAAATTTATTTTTTGTGGTATAATAAAAAAAACTACACAAATGAATATTTTACTCGCAAACGGCATACGTTTTTTATGAAAAAATGTATACTCCATTTTCGTATACTTTTGTCGAGTAGAATGAAAATCATTTGTGTAGCAACAAACGGAGTTTACGTTTTTTGTGCGCAGCTTCGGTTGCGCACTTTTTATTTTACCCAAAGGAGATTTGACCTTATGAAAATGGATGTTATTTTTACCGCATTTTTGTTAGTCGTTGTCTTAACAGTATCGTTTTTTATTGTACATGAACTGAAACGTAAAAGAAGATTTGCCAAACATCGACTTATTCGTGGCTTTGTTGATTGTTGGAGTAGTTCCATGGTGGAAAGGATCACTCAAGCGGCTACATCTGAAAAAGAGCGCTTTTTTGTGATTGCAGAACAAGCAAAGGTTTCTGATGACAGTATCCTCAGCGAGTGTTGTTCTATTTTTTTCAGTCATGAACACATGTGCCGACTTCGGACAGAGCGAGAGAGAAGATTAATGGCGTATGCGATCGCAGGGCAACTAAAGAAACGGTTGATTGCGAAATGCTCGTCCGTTGATGTCCTTGCAGGTAAAAAATACAAAATTAAAACGAAATGCAAAAGCGTACTTGGCGATTCACATAGAAATTTTTTGGTACATATCCATTATATTTCACCAAACGAATCCTACGTTCGGGAAGAAAAATGGTAATCGCTAAGTCAATTATAATAACAAAACGGCTGTTCCCAAGCAGAGGGAGCAGCCGTTTTTCATATTCTTTGCAAACCATGGTATTATACCGCGTTTGTTGACTTTTGTCAATAGGTTTTGGAAAAGAAAACCTTTATTTTTTGGAAAAGAAAACCTTTATTTTTTCAATATTTTAGGTTACTCGTGTCTTGGCTCGATTTCAACGGCAGAGCCGAGCGGCAAAGAATAGATAAAGCTTCTTTGCGGCGGTTTTCCAAACAGACGCTCCACGGCTTTCCCATAGTAGTAGAGTTGGTTGCCGTGAGCCTTTTGCATCCTGTCTGCGAAAAGCTCGGTGTTGCGATGCTCGTCGGGCTTGACCGCGTCGGTCTTGTAGTCCACGAGCCACAGATCCCCATTGGGCATCTCTAAAAGCAGGTCGATCGATCCTTGCACGAAAATGGTATGCTCGCCCAGGCTCCTTTTGCGGTCGGTGTCAGAGGTCAGCGACGACAGCGGCAGAGACATTCCGAATTTTTGCTCACGACGCACGCATGCGGCTTGACCGATCCACTCCATCAAATTGCAGGTGCGGAATTTTTCGAGCTGAGCGCGGTTCAGAATACGCACCGCCTCCGACGACAGAAAGCCCATGGAAAGGAGACGTTCGCACTCGGCGTCAAGCCCTTCCTTGGCAAGGCGTTCAAAATCGCAAAATTCCAAAAAGGCGTGTGTAGCGGTACCCACGTCGGTTGCCGACGGCTTGTCGTGCGCGCGCAGGAAGGCTTCAAATTGCGGCGTTGCCGCTTCCATCAGCGCGATCTGCGCGCGGATCGTGTCGGCGTCGGCGTCGGGAGCAGTCAAGCGGTCGAGGAGATCGGGCTCAAGCTTGGACGCCGCCACCTTGGTGGGGAGTCCCTGCAATGCCGCGAGCGGATACGTATGGAGTGCGGCGTTTTGTCGGATTTTTGCATACCGCGCGGCTACGGGATCGACCGCAGGCACGGGGGCATGCAAGGTATTTGCAGACGACGCATCGGTCGCCGACACGGGCATCATGGACGGCTCAAAAGACTGCTCATCTGCCGAAATATGCTGGAAAATGCAAGGGAATTCGGGCTTTTGTGCCGTGCTTTCCTGCAACGCCGCCAGGATCCAAGCAAGATAACTGTTGCATCCGAGAATGGCGGTGCGGTTTCCGCGACGTACCGCGCGCGCGGCGGTGAGCGCGTTTTCCCACTTGCCGCGGACGGTTCCCGTCACGTAAAGACGTTCACGGGCGCGCGTGAGCGCAACGTAGAGCGTGCGGATCGACTCCTCGGTCAGATCTGCATCGATCTCAAGCTTGACCGCCTCGCATAGTGCCGTCGTTTCATGCTCGGCGCGATCG
>JAZRIE010000025.1:0-3677 GCA_045645105.1 Eubacteriales bacterium
GGACACCGCCCACAGCCGATCAGGTCGGCATGGTAGGTCCTCATTGGGCAAAGGGGTGGATCATCGAAAATAACGATATTCACGATGCAAAATGCAGTGCTATCAGCATTGGCAAGGAGAGCAGCACGGGGCATAATCTGCACACCCGCCAACATCGCAAATCGGGCTATCAATATCAGATGGAAGCCGTCTTTTTGGCGTTCCAAGCAGGCTGGTGCAAGGAAAAGATCGGCTCACATATCATTCGTAACAACGAGATCCATGATTGCGGTCAAAACGGCATTGTCGGTCACCTTGGATGCGTCTTTTCTCGCATTGAACACAATCATATTTATAACGTTGCCAAGAAAATGGAATTTTGGGGACATGAGATTGGCGGCATTAAGCTGCATGCGGCAATTGACGTAATCATTGAAAACAACAATATTCACGATTGCTGGCTCGGCACATGGCTCGATTGGCAGGCGCAGGGAACGCGGGTGACGCGCAATATCTACCATCGCAATAACAGAGACCTGATGATCGAGGTCACGCACGGACCATGTCTTGTAGACAACAATCTGTTTCTCTCCGATATTGCCTTTGAGGATGGGGCGCAGGGGACGGCTTACGTACACAACCTGGTAAGCGGTTTTACTTATACGTATCCCGTGAGAGATCGCTCCACGCCTTATCATTTTCCGCACTCCACGCAGGTTGCGGGATGCTCCCACACGTTCGGTGGTGACAACCGCGTATACAACAACATGATGCTTGGTACAAAAGAAGCGAATTATATAAATCCCAAGAATAGTTTTTACCGTACAGGACACATGGGAGAGATCTACGAGCTTTACGCAACCCCCGAGGAATATCCGATTCTCCTGAAGGAAAAGGCATCCTACGACCACGGAAAATATCACCACGTGCCGCAACCCGTTTGGATCGACGAAAACGCCTACGCAGGCTATGCCAAGCCCTTCCGTGCGGAAAAATCTCCGATCATGACCGACGGAATGTCCGCCGACGTGCGCGAGGAAGACGGCAAATGGATCCTGACCCTCGCCGTTCCCGCATCGGTCACCGAAGCGTCCTGCCAAGCCGTTACCACGGCACGGTTGGGTACGCCTCGTATCACCGAGGAGCCTTATGAAAACCCCGACGGAACGTCGATTGACTTCACAAAGGACATTTTGGGAGCACAGAGAACCGACCGCGTCATTCCCGGTCCGTTCGCAAGCCTTAAGGAGGGCAAGCAGGAAATTACCGTTTGGGAAGCGTAAACGCAAGCCGCCGTGCGGATTTCGCACGGCGGCTTCAATTATAACTGCTTGCGGATCTTTTCAAGCGTCGCCTTCTCGAGACGCGAGACCTGCGCTTGCGAGATCCCGATCTCGTCGGCGATCTCCATTTGCGTCTTGTTTCGATAAAAACGCAGATTGATGATCTTGCGCTCGCGCTCGTTCAGTCGGCTCAAGGCTTCCTTGAGGACGATATTTTCAAGCCACATCTCGTCGCCACCCGAGCTATCAGCCAACTGATCCATCAGGTAGAGCGCATCGCCGTTGTCGTTAAAAACAGGCTCGTAGAGCGAGATCGGCTCGACGATCGCTTCCATAGCGTGCATCACGGCTTCCTTTTTCTCGCCAAGGCGCGCTGCGATCTCCTCTACCGTCGGCTCCTTTTCCTTGGTGGCGATCAGCTCTTCTCGCGCCTGCAGCGCGCGGTATGCAAGATCACGCACCGACCTACTGATGCGAATGGCGTTGTTGTCGCGCAGATAGCGCCTGATCTCACCGATGATCATCGGGACGGCATAGGTAGAAAACTTGACGTCCATCTCGACATTAAAGTTGTCCACCGCCTTGACAAGACCGATACACCCCACCTGAAACAGATCGTCGAGATTTTCACGGCGTCCCGTAAAGCGCTGAATGATAGAGAGAACAAGACGCAAATTTCCATTGATCAGCTCCGCCCTTGCTGTCTCGTCGCCCGCTCGCGTGCGGAGCAACAGCTCGCGCTTTTCCTCATCGCTCAGCACCTTCAGCTTTGACGTATTGACACCGCATATTTCCACTTTATTATAATACATTCCACAAAACCCCATTTCCGTTTTCAAAAAAAGTATTGCCGCGTGGGACGGTTATCTATTCAAGCCATAAAATGGCAAGAGATCAAAACGCTACTGACGACAACGGCAAAAGGACACACGCAGAAGCATTTTTGACGTTGTAGAAAAAAGCAAAATCCATGAAAAAGTTTTGCAAAAGGGGTTGATTTTCAGAAGGAAATGTGTTATAATATGTTTCGTTCGATGGAAGCATAGCTCAGTTGGTCAGAGCGCACGGTTCACATCCGTGAGGTCGCAGGTTCGAGCCCTGCTGTTTCCACCAATAAAAAAAGGCTGCATGAGCAGTCTTTTTTTATTGGTCAATGGCAGTGGCGAGAACCTGTGCAAAACGCTACACCCTCCTTTTCCTTCTTCGCTGATCGCCACGCGTTTTGCCGTGGCGAACCGCTTGCGGTGAGCCTTTGTTCAGAGCTCTGCTGTTTCCACCAATAAAGAAGCGACTGCATAGAGCAGTCGTTTGTTATTGGTCGGGATAGCAGAGGCGAAAAGCTGCGCAAAACAAGTCTCACAAGTATTGGAATTGGTATTTAAATGTAAATAAAACATGAATTTTCAATTTCCTACTTGACAAATTTAAAAATAATGATATAATAAATTTTATCAGTTACTTGTAATGCAAGCAACCGAAATGAGGTGTATTGTGAATCAATCGCAAATGCTAAAAGGATTGTTGGAAGGATGCGTTTTAAAAATTATTGATGAAGGCGCATGTTATTCCGGTGAAATTGTAAGGTTTTTAAAAGAAAAGGGGTTTCCCCATATATCTGAAGGAACTCTTTTTCCATTGTTATTAAGATTGGAAAATCAAGGTTTTTTTTTCATAGAGCGCAAGAATAACCCGTTGGGTCCATGCAGAAAATACTATTCACTAAATGAAAAAGGAAAGAATGAACTTCAATCCTTTATAGCCGAATGGAATACTTTAAGTCAGAAAATTGATTTTATATTGAAGGGGACGGAGGAATCGTAATATGAGATCATGCGGTATATCGAGAAAAAGATTGGCAAATTTGCCGCGACTTTATCGAAAACTTTTTAAAAAGATCTACGGGGAATTAAGGGAAGACCTTCCGCCGTGTAAAGACCGAAACGATGTAGTAAACGATCTTTTCGATATGTTTGAAAACGCAACTCAATATAATATTTCTGTTAATGATTTGTTTCCAGAAGGTTATGATGCGTTTTATAATGATTTATTATTGTCGATTCCTTCTTATATGGGAAAGGAACGCACACGAAAAACGCAAAAGAGACGCATAATTATAGCATCTGTTATTGTATTGTCGGCTGTATTTGCTTTTTGTAATATACTTTTTATGAGTGGTTGGGTAAACGTTAATTATAGCGGGATTTCATATATTGCCACTAATTTGAATCGGTATGCGTATTCATCAACTGTTTTGGACGAAAAAATCGAATTCACAGTTGATTTGAATGATATGCTTTCAAATATAGGAAAAATCGTTTATCAAAACGACAATTGTTATATTGAAATCTTTGATATAAAAAGTCATGACGGAAATGTAATAATATATTTTCGAAAATTGCAATAGCAAGTTGCAAT
>JAZRIE010000026.1:0-1957 GCA_045645105.1 Eubacteriales bacterium
GTCTTGGGATCGTAATACTCGTAATCGATGCCGTTAAGGATCCCGCGAAGCTTGCCTGCGTTCGCATTCAGGCAGAAATCGAGACCGTGCGCGAAAGCAGGCGTGCGGATCTCCTCGGCGTAGCGCGGACTGACTGTGGTCACGCGGTCAGCACATTCGATTGCAGCCTTCATCAGGTTGATGCATCCGCTGTGCTCCATAAGCGTATGCTCGTTCTCGCCCAGTGCGAAGACGTCTCCGAGGATCGAAAAATCGTACTTGCCCTGATACTCGATGTTATGAATGGTAAACACGGTACGGATATCTCCGTAGCCTCGTCTTTGGCGGTAGAGACAGTTGAGATACACCACGGTGAGGGCCGCCTGCCAATCGTGGGCGTGAAGCACGTCGGGGAAGAAGTCCAGACGCGTCATCAGCCCCACCACCGCCATACAGTAAAAGGCGTAGCGTTCACCGTCGTCGTAAAAGCCGTACAGAGCGGGTCTCTTGAAATAGTATTCGTTATCGATAAAATAGTAGGTCACACCGCCTCGGCGTAGGCTGAACACGCCACAGTATTGCTCACGCCACGCAAGCTTGACGTAGAACACGGCTTCCTGCTTCATTTCCTTACGCCATGCGTCGGACACGGCACCGTACAGCGGCAATGCCACGCGCACGTCCGCCTCACCCGTTGCGGCAAGCGACGCGGGAAGCGAGCCCAATACGTCGCCAAGTCCACCCGTTGCGGCAAAGGGCATTGCCTCGGCACCCGCGAATAATATTTTTTTCATTCTAAGATCAAATCCTTTCTTTTAGCATGTGGGAAAGGGAGCCTTCTTGACTGTTTTGTCTATTTTGATAATGCCAACCTCTTTGTCGGCGGGCTAAGCTTATACCGTCTCTCCCTTGCCGATAAAATAGGGTCTCGTCTCGTGACCCGAAAGCATGCGGTCGTCCTTGATCACCACGTTCTTGTCGGTCACCACGCAATTGAGCTGTGCGTTGACGCCTACGTAGGTATCCTGCAAAAGAATACAGTTTTTGACCACCGTCCCCTTGCCAACGTGTACGTTACGGAACAGAATACTGTTCTCGACCGTACCCTCGATCACGCAACCGTCGGCAATCAGGCTGTTTTTAACGGTTGCCCCCTTTGCATACTTCGCGGGCGCGCTATTGCGGATCTTGGTATAGATCTGCCGCTCAGTGTTATAAAACAGATCTTGACGGGCATCCTCGTTGAGCATATCCATCGAGCATTGGAAATAGCTTTCCATCGACGAGACCTGCTCGTACCAGCCCTCGAACGGATAGGAGCGGATCACCTTCTTTTTGAGGTTCTTGGCGATCACGTCCTTGTGGAAGCTCTTTTGTCCGCGCGCGATCGCTTCGGCAACGATCTCCTGCAGATCCGTGCGCTTCACAACCATAATATTGGTGGTGATGATCACGCCTCCCTTTTCAGGGCGGCGGTCCTCGAGATCGGTAATGCGACCGTCCTCGTCCACCTTCAGGACGCTGACGGGATTTTCAAAGCGGTATTTCTTGCCGGTTGCCAGCTTTTTGGTGACGATGGTCATATACGCATCCGACCCTATGTGTGCCTCAAGCACCTTGGAGAGGTCAATGTTCAAAATCGTATCACAGTCGGAAAGGACGATATAGTCGGCTCCGCAACGGTTGATAAAGCTTACCGCACCCATCAGAGCCTCGAGTCGGTTTTCATAGATCTTACCCGCGCCCGCGTTCTCGTATGCCGCAAAGAAGGGGGGCAGGATCTTGATGCCGCCCGAACGACGCGCCAGATCCCAGTCCTTGCCATTGCCGACGTGATCCATCAGCGACTGGTAGTTGTAGTGCGTAATCACGCCCACGTTGGTAATATCCGAGTTGACCATATTGGAAAGCGCAAAGTCGATCAAGCGGTAGCGGCATCCGAACGGAATACTCGCCATGGTGCGGATGCGCGTCATTT
>JAZRIE010000027.1:0-2669 GCA_045645105.1 Eubacteriales bacterium
GCAAGGATCGACATTCTGCCGCAGATCTCGCCGCCCGCCTTGGTGACGAGAGCCTCGAGCGCACGAAGCGACTCACCCGTGGAGATCACGTCGTCCACGATCAGGATGCGCTTGCCGCGCATCAGCTCAGCGTCTGCGGTATCAAGATAAAGCGTTTGCTCCTTGGCGGTGGAGATCGACCGAACGGTGACCTCAAGCACGCCCGTCATATAGAGCTTTGCCGCCTTCCGCGCGAGGAGATATTTTTGATTGCCTGCAAGACGCGCCATTTCGTGAACCAACGGAATGCCCTTGGCCTCGGCGGTGATCAGATAATCGTATTCGGGTGCGCGCGAGAGAAGCTCCTTGGCGCACGCGGTGGTCAATTCGGGATCGCCAAAGATCACAAAGCCTGCGATCATCAGCTTGTCGTTCAGGGGGCATAGCGGCAGGTCGCGCTCACAGCCCGCAATGTTCATATGGTAATATTGTGTCATATGTATTTTCGCAGAAACCTTTTTGAAAAAAGGTTCCCGCACCCTCCAAAAACTTTTACATTTTTTGTTTCAGATTACTGACAAAGTATGCTTTTTTAAAGGCATAATAGCAAAATGCACAAGGTGGCTTTAACAGAGCCCTCCTCCGAGAGGAGGGAAAGCACCGCTTGCAGTGCAGGGAGGAGCCTGCGCGACTAAAAATAACACTTTTTTAACGCAAATGTGAGTTTTTTAGTATCGCATGCTCCCTCAGTCACGGCTTGCCGTGACAGCTCCCTCCCGGAGGGAGCCTTGGGTTTGTGCAAAATTCCAACTTCAAATTTGCAAATGGGGTTTGTCAGTTACCTCTTTCAAAACTCGGTTCGGATTCGTTCGACATACGCGCCGTCGAGTGCCTCTTGCACGAGTGCTTCGAAGTCGAGCTTTCGCTCCTGCTCCAAGACCTTTTCAAGCTCGGGGCGTGTGCGCGGATGCTTGGGCGTGAAGACGGTACAGCAGTCCTCATAGGGCTGGATCGAGGTCTCAAACGTGCCGATTTTGCGTGCCGTCTGAATGATCTCCTCCTTGTCAAGTCCGATGCAGGGGCGGAACACAGGAAGCGTTGCCACGGGATCGGTCACACCGATCGCCTGCATGGTCTGCGACGCGACCTGACCGAGGCTTTCCCCCGTGATCAGTCCACCGCACTCAAGCTTATGTGCCAAGCGGTCGGCGATCGCCATCATATAACGGCGAAGCAGGAGCGTGAAATAGTCCTCCTCACAGGTCTTGACCAATTCCTCTTGAATATGCGTCAGCGACACAACGTGGACGTTGAACGATCCCGCGTACTGCGCCACCTCGCGTGCGAGTTCAAACACCTTTTCTCTCGCGCGCTCGCTCGTGTACGGAAACGACTCGAAATGCACCGCGTCGATCTGCACGCCGCGCTTAGCGATCATGTAGCCTGCCACGGGAGAATCGATGCCGCCCGACAACAGCAGCAGAGCCTTCCCGTTCGTCCCCACGGGCATACCGCCCGCACCCTTGAACTGTCCCGCGTGAATATACGCGCCAAACTCGCGGATCTCGACGTGAACCACGATCTCGGGATCGTGAACGTCTACGCGAATATGCGGCACGGACGACAGCACGTAGCCGCCCACCTCGGCGCAAAGCTTCATGGAATCCAAGGGAAAACGCTTGTCCGAGCGCTTGGCAATGACCTTAAAGGTCTTTTTGCCGACGAGAAACTGCGGAATATATTCGCGCACGGTCTCCGCGATGCGCTTCATGTCCTTTTCGCAGACCGCACAACGGCTGATGCCCACGATGCCAAAGACACGGGACGCCGACTCGAACATGCCGTCGATGTCGGCAAACTCGTCCATCGGCTCGATCACGAGCGTGCTTTGCGAGCGCGTGATGGTAAAATTGCCGTAGTGCTTTGCGCGGAAACGAAGCGTCTTGCACAGCGTTTCCTCAAAGAAGCGGCGGTTTGCGCCCTTGAGGACGATCTCGCCGTATTTGCAAAGTAAAATTTCCTTCATATCAAATCAAGCCTCGTCTCCGCCGTCCTCGACCGTCTCCTCCTCGACCACGTCTCCGTTGCGGAAGGCGTCGAGCAGCTCGGTGGCACTCTCCAGCATATCGGCAGGAACGAAAATGTCGGTGCCATACATGGAATACCCCGCGATGACTCTTACAACGCCACCGCTTCCCCGCTCGCGGACGCGGTACGGAATATTCTCTCCGTCCAGAATGCTGCGAACGATCGAAAGCTCCACGTTGTCGTGTACCGTGGTCAGGTGCGCCGTGTACTCGTCGTGCGACGCAGGTCTGTCAAGTCCAAATAAATGATCCATAATTCACACCTCAGTTATCGTAGTAATTCGGGAACAGCTTTTCCCAGACCTTTGCGCATCCGATGGTATCGGCGATCGACGTATGCGCCACGCCCTCCCACGCGATCTCCAGACGCTCCATGGCGTCACTGAGCGACGCGTGCACCATATCGGGATAATGCTCGGACTGGAAGCGGACGAACTCATTGGCGGCGCAACGCGCTTTTTGATGCAACGCCTCACGCTCCTTCTCCGTGTCGTAGATGTATTTGATGTGACTGTAGTCGGTGGAAATGCCGTAGGCGATCAGCACGTCGGCGTTGTCAAACAGCTCGCGCAAGCGCGGTGTCAGCTCGGAAAGCAGGGGCGC
>JAZRIE010000028.1:0-1816 GCA_045645105.1 Eubacteriales bacterium
ACGCCGCGCGCCTCGGCAACGCGGATACCCGTGGTGATGTTGGTATTGAAGAACAGCTCCTCGACCGCAACGGCATCGGGACGGTATTTTTGGATCAGCTCGTTCATGCCGTCAAAGATCCTCTTTAACCGCTCCTCGGTCCTCATTCCCGCAGGCGTTTGGATCGAGCCGTAAGCCAATGTACGGAATTTCGTATTCTTGTATTCTATCACGCCCCAGCCGACAATGGCAAGTCCGGGGTCAATTCCGAGAATGATCATACACGTCTCTCCAATCGATTATAAACATCCATTTTATATTATACCACCAAAGTGCCCGAATGTCAAATAAATATTTTAATTTTTGGAAAATTCCGTTTAAAAATACAGATTTACGGTTTACAGAAGCATTTTTTTATGGTATAATAGGTATTATTCGGTAATATTTATCAAAGAGGTACGATATGCAGATCATTCCCTTACGCGTGGGCGACCGCGTACAACTCAAAAAGCCACACCCCTGCGGCAACAGTCTGTTCCGTATTCTCCGCGTTGGCAGTGAGGTGCGCGTGGTGTGCGAGGGCTGTGGCAGAGACATGACGGTTGACCGCCTAAAGCTTGAAAAAGCCATTCGCCGCATGATGACCGACTCACAATCGGAAACTCAAGAGAAAGGAAACGGCAAGGATACATGAACGAACACCTTCCCTATACCGCCCCCACGGTCGAGATCGAGACGACGCTCAAGCCCGCAACGCCGAAGGATACAAAGCCCACATTCCTCAAGGCGCGCTTTGTTGCGTTTTGTCGGGAGCATTGGTATCTGCTGTTTGCCATGCTGATCCCCGCGGTGCTGACCTATCTGATCTACGTTTCCAAAACCCTCTATCCCTTTGGCGACGGCTGTGTTTTGGTGCTTGACCTCAACGGTCAGTACGTTTGGTTCTTTGAAGCTCTGCGGAACTTTGCAAGAGGAGACGCCGACCTGCTTTACACCTTTTCCCGCGCGCTCGGCGGTGAATTTCTCGGCATTTACGCATATTATCTGGCAAGTCCGCTCTCCTTTCTGCTTTGTCTCTTTCCCAAGGAGCGGATGCTTGAGGGACTTCTTGCTCTCTTTTTGATCAAGACCGCGCTCTGCGGCGGCACGTTCGGCTACTATATGCACCGCACGATGAAGGAACGACGCCCCTTTGCGATCGTCGCCTTCTCGATCCTCTACGCCATGTCGTCCTATGCGCTCGTGCAACAGCACAATACCATGTGGATCGACGCCGTGATGTGGCTTCCCCTGATCACGCTTGGTATCGAGGAACTGATCCGACACGGGAAATACAAGCTGTATACCGTCTCGCTCGCGGTGACGCTGTTCAGCAATTTCTATATCGGTTACATGGTGTGCATCTACTGTCTGCTCTACTTTTTCTGCTATTATCTTGCGCACAAAAATACCGACCGTTGCAATCCGCACGGTGAGCAGTCCCACTTTGTAAAGTCACTCCTTCGCGTCGCCTTCTATTCGATCCTCTCGGTGGGGATCGCAATGGTGATCCTGCTTTCGGCGTATTACTCGCTCAACTTTGGAAAGACCACCTTTTCCAATCCCAAATGGGTATGGAATCTCAATTTCAACATTACAGAGCTTCTCTATAAATTCCTGCCCGGCTCTTACGACACCGTGCGTCCCGAGGGATTACCGTTCCTCTACTGCGGCGTGCTGACGCTTCTCTTCCTGCCTGCATATTTCCTCTCGCGCAAGTACCCCATGCGGCAAAAGATCGTTTCGGCGGTATTTATCCTGATCTTTATCGCAAGCATGTCCTTTAGTGTCACCGACC
>JAZRIE010000029.1:0-1614 GCA_045645105.1 Eubacteriales bacterium
GGCAAGGCGTATACGCACGAGCATCCGCTCTCCTACTTCCGCCGAGGGAGTGCGCGCAAGAAGATGCACCCCGATACGGCAGACCTTTTAGAATCGTGGCTCGTGATGCTGGCAGAGAAGGGCGAGCGTGAGACCTTTTCCTATATTCGGAAGATTAAAAACCGAGCGGAATACGGAAAAAACCAAGGATAAGAAAAAAGGCGGCGCGAACCGATTTGGTTCACGCCGCTATTGCTTTTGGGATCAGCTAAACAGGTTGATGATAAAGCTTACAAGATAAGTGAAAACGCTCGATGCTACGAGAATGGTAAGTGCCAACGCGACAATGCGCACGGGCAGGGAATAGGTATAGGTCTTTTTTGACATGACGGAATTTCCTTTCTAAACGAATTTTACAGGTTTTATCATTGGTAACGGCGACACACTTATGAGCGGTGTAAGCCGTTCTTTTCGTGTGAAAGTTTTTGAAGATTCCTAAGAAACTTTTTTCAAAAAGTTTCTTAGGCGGGGGATGGGGCAGAGCCACATATCGCATCTTACGGCAGTGCTACTCCCGTTGCTGGAATTTTGATCTTTTTGAGCGATTTTGCGCCGTCGGGGATCGTGTCGAGGTCGGTGGTGGCGCGGACGAGCGTCTGTCCTTTTTTCAGCGTCATCAAGGTCACGCCGCCCGAGGTGCGCGGGGACATCTGCGGGATCAGCGACGACTTGATCACAATAGCGCGGTTTTCCGACGAGACCAGCATAATATCCATCGGTTCTTTTTCATAGAACGCCGCCACGATGGGAGAGGACTTGGAGAACGCCGAGGTGATCTTGCGGCGGTTGCCCGTGATCTCGTAATTGGCGGCGGAGATGCGCACGCCCTTTCCGTTCTCAAAGATAAAGACAAAATTCTCCTTGGCAGGGTACTTGTTTTGAATGTTCATCAGGATCGGCTTTTCGTCGGCATCCATCTTCAGCGTCACGGGGAGATAATCACCGAGTGCCGATGCCTTGGTGGTGTCAAAATCGTCCGCCTTGGCACGGTAGAGCTGACAACGGTCGGTCAAGAATATGAGGTTGTCAGTGTTCTCACCGTCCATCAGATTCAGAATCTCGTCGCCGTCCTTGCATTTCTGCTCGTCGTTTCCGCGAAGCGACTGGAAGGTGATCTTTTTAAAGTAGCCCTCTTTTGTCAGCACGAAGCGCGCGTTGTAATTCTCCACGTGTTCCTCTTCCTGATAAGTGGAAGCCATATTGACGGGGAGAATCTGCGTGCGGCGCGGCTGTCCGTATTTCTTTTTGATCTCGGTAAGCTGCTTGATGATGAGTGCCTTTTGCTTCAATTCATCCTTTAGCGTTTCTTCCATGTCGGCGATCTCCTTTTGCAGGTCCTCGATCTCGGAAATGCGGTTGAGAATGTACTGACGCTTGAGGTTGCGCAGCTTGATCTCGGCAATGTAGTTGGCTTGGGTCTCGTCGATCTCAAAGCCTTTCATCAGGTTGGGGACAACGTCCTCTTCCTTTTCGGTCTTGCGGATGATGCGAATGGCTTTGTCAATATCCAAAAAGATCTTTCCGAGTGCGAGCAACAGGTGGAGCTTGTCCTTTTTCTTGCCAAGCTCAAAGGCG
>JAZRIE010000030.1:0-1974 GCA_045645105.1 Eubacteriales bacterium
AATGATATGATAGGCGACCCCGTCCACCACGTGAACCGATCCTGAGCAGATGTCAAGGACGATATTGTAGCCGCCAAGCTGGTACTGATGTATCATAATTTGTACGTCCCCTTACTACACAATCAAAATGCCGCCGATCACGGCGACATTTTGATTGTGTAGTAAGGAGACGTATATATTATGATACATCAGTACCAATTGGGCGGCTACAATATCGTCCTTGACATCTGCTCGGGATCGGTTCACGTGGTGGACGAGGTCGCCTATCATATCATTTCGATATTTGAGGGAAATGACCGCGACGCCGTTATTGAGGCAGCCTGTGAAAAATTCGCGTCGAACGCCGACGTCACACGCGCCGACGTAGAGGAATGTTACGAGCAAGTCCTCTCTCTCAAGGAGAGCGGAAAGCTCTTCTCCCCCGACACCTTTGAGCCGATGGCGGGCAAGCTGAAAGAAAAGACGGCAGGTGTCGTCAAAGCACTCTGTCTGCACATCGCGCACACCTGCAACCTCAACTGCTCCTACTGCTTTGCAAGTCAGGGCAAGTACCACGGCGACCGCGCCGTCATGAGCTTTGAGGTGGGCAAGCAGGCGTTGGATTTTCTGGTCGCCAACTCAGGCAGCCGCCGCAATCTTGAGGTCGATTTCTTTGGCGGTGAGCCGCTGATGAATTTTGACGTAGTCAAGCAGCTCGTCGCATACGCGCGCAGCATCGAAAAGGAACACAACAAAAACTTCCGCTTTACCCTGACCACCAACGGCATGCTGATCGACGACGACGTGATCGACTTTGCCAACCGCGAGATGAGCAACGTGGTACTCAGTCTCGACGGCAGAAAGGAAATACACGACCGTTTTCGCGTCGACTACGCAGGCAGAGGAAGCTGGGAACAGATCGTTCCCAAGTTTCAAAAGCTGGTCGAGGCACGCGGCGGCAAAAATTACTATATGCGTGGCACATTCACGCATGCCAACCCCGATTTTCTCAAGGATATTCAAGTCATGCTTGATCTCGGCTTTGACGAATTGAGCATGGAACCCGTGGTCTGCGCGTCGGGCGACCCTTCGGAATTGACCGCCGAGGATCTCCCCATCGTGCTTGACCAATACGAAAAGCTTGCCGAGCTGATGCTCCGCCGCGATGCCGAGGGCAAGCCCTTTACCTTCTATCACTATATGATCGATCTGACGGGCGGTCCCTGCATCTACAAGCGCATTTCGGGCTGTGGCTCGGGAACCGAGTACATGGCAGTCACTCCATGGGGCGATCTTTACCCCTGCCACCAATTCGTCGGCGAGGAAAAATTCAAGCTTGGTGACATCTGGGACGGCGTGACCAACACCGAAACGCAGTGTGAGTTTGCCGCCTGCAACGTCTACGCGCGCCCCGATTGCCATGACTGCTGGGCAAAGCTCTACTGCTCGGGCGGATGCGCCGCCAACGCATACCACTCCACGGGATCGGTCACGGGCGTTTACAAGTACGGCTGTGAGCTGTTCCGCAAGCGCATGGAGTGCGCCATTATGGTTGCCATCGCGCGCACGCTGAACCGAAAGAAATGACCACGCCGATCTGTGATTTTGTCAGGCGGTACGCGGAGCAAAAGCCGCTTCGTCTCCATATGCCGGGTCACAAGGGGCTTCCCCTATTGGGCATGGAAGCATTGGACTTGACCGAGGTCGAGGGAGCTGACAGCCTTTACGAGGCGCAAGGAATCATTCGCGAAAGCGAGGAGAATGCGACGCGTCTGTTCGGCGCACGCACCTTCTATTCCACCGAAGGCTCGTCGCAATGTATCCGCGCCATGCTCTATCTTGCGTTGCAATACGCCAAGCGTCACGGCAAGAATCTGACCGTTGCCGCAGGCAGAAACGCGCACAAAACCTTTCTCTCCGCCGTCGCGCTGTTAGATCTCGACGTGACGTGGCTGACGGGGGCTGAAAGCGAGACCTATCTCTCCTGCTTCCCCG
>JAZRIE010000031.1:0-16715 GCA_045645105.1 Eubacteriales bacterium
CAAGAAAAGGAGAGACGGTATGTGTACGGCAATTGCATACAACGGAAGTGGATTTTATTTTGGACGGAACATGGACTTGGATCGGTCGTTTGGCGAGCGGGTGGTCGTGACACCTCGCAATTACCGATTTGCCTTTCGCAAGACCGTGCCGCTGACACAGCACTACGCCATGATCGGTATGGCGGCGGTGGCGGACGGCTATCCATTATACGCCGACGCGGCAAATGAAAAGGGACTTTGCATGGCGGGGCTGAATTTTCCCGACAATGCGTATTATCCCGACCGATACGAGCCGAAAAAGCAGAACGTATCGCCGTTTGAGCTGATTCCGTGGGTGCTGGGACAATGCGAAACGCTCGATCAGGCGCGCGAGCTGTTAGAGGAGACACATCTCATCGCCGTTCCGTTTTCGGGAGATCTGCCGCTCACGCCCCTGCATTGGATGATCGCCGACGCGAGCGGTTCGCTCGTTTTGGAGTCCACGCGCGAGGGCTTTGCGCTTTACGAAAATCCGACGGGGGTTCTGACCAACAATCCGCCGTTTCGGTTTCACGTCGCCAATCTTGCGCACTATGCGGGGCTTTCCAATCGAATGCCGAGTGACGATGTCTTTGCTTCGATCGGCACGTCACCGTTTGGTCTTGGCTTGGGAGCTGTGGGGCTTCCCGGAGATTTTTCGTCTGCGTCTCGCTTCGTCAAGGCGGCATGGTTGCGGGGGATGGTCACCTGCTCCTCGGAGACCGAATGTGTGCCGCAGGTCTTTCGCATCCTTTCGGCGGTCGCCCCACTCAAGGGGAGTGTGCTGACCGACGACGGTCGCGCGCATTACACCACCTATTCGGCTTGCATCGACACGGCACGTGGACGGTATCATTACCGCACGTACGACCGTGTCGAGACACAAACTGCCGACCTTTACGTCGCCGAGCTGAACGGAGACCGCCTGATCGAGACACTTCCCTGACCGACCGTCTATTCGATATTCGTCTTGGAGAATAGCGCGTTGTACTGATCGGCAATGGCATTCCAAGTGACAAGCCCCACGTTTCCGTCCACGGGTAGGCGATTGCCCGACTGAAATGTGCGGACGGCATTTTGCGTTTGTTCGTCGTAAATGCCACTCAATTCGATATTGCTCAGTCCGAAATAGTTGTAGGAAAGCTCGCGGAGCATATGCTGAATCGCAAGCACGGGAAACCCGACGCTGCCCGCTGTTACAACATATCCTGCGGGATCGGGCGGAAAGACTAAGATCGGTCGCGGCGGGGAGTTGGATGCAAGTGACGCGCGATAGGCGTCGTAAAGAAGTTCCCACGTCTCCTGATCGGCGCTTCCCGTGCTCGGAATACCGCGCAGTCGTTGAAACTCGCGCAGGGCTTCCTCGGTCTGCGATTCAAAAATACCGTCAATGGGCGGGGCGGGGATCGTTTGCTCGTCGTAGGAAAGCTGACGCAGGTAGCGTTGCAGATTTTCCACTGCGGGAGTGTGGTTGGGATGATAGGTCATAGGATCGGTCCTTTCTTGGCGTTATCTGCCAACGGGAAAGCCCGGGAACTGACCTTCCTGTAGCTCGGTTCCCCGCGAGAGGGCGGTATAGAGATCGGCAATTGCCGTCCACGTCACCGCGGCAACAACGCCCGTTGGCTCAATGCCTGCCAGATTTTGAAATGCGATCACCGCTTCCTGTGTGCGCGGTCCAAAGTAGCCCGTGGGATCGACCGTTGGGATCTCGGGATAGGTGCTCGCGATATAGTTCAGGTACTGCTGAAGCACCAGCACCGATTCGGACTCGGCTCCGATCCGCAGAGGTACGCCGCCGTATGGGATCCCCGCGCCCTCCACGTATTCCACGGGAATGGTGTCTACGATCCCTCGGTAAGCGCGGTAGAGGGCATTCCACGTGACCTCTCCCACAACACCGTCCACGGGCAATCCAAAGGTTCTTTGCACGGCCTCCACGGCGGCGCGTGTCGATTCCCCGAACACGCCATCAATGGCAACGGGGGGAATGGTCTCGTAAAATTGCGCTACGTATGCGATAAAATATTGAAGATTCAGTACGCCGCCCCCCGAGCTTCCAAGCTGCAGCGCACCCGGATACTGATTGGTCACCTCCCCGAGTGAGATCCCCTCGGAGTTGAGGTCGTTGAGCCGCTTGACGCCGATGTAGACGTTCTGGATGGTATACCACGTCGATTTTCCGACGATGCCGTCGGGGGTAAGCCCGAAGATCTCCTGAAATCGTCGCACGGCGGCTTCCGTGTCACTCCCGAAAATACCGTCGATCTGTGCCACCTTGGGAATCGAGGGGTAGTTTGACGAGATGCGGTTGAGACGAAGCTGAACGATGCGGACGTCGTCATTGGCAGAGCCGAGCGCGAGCGGCACCTCGGGGGCACTTGTGGTGTTTGCTTCAATGGGAGCATTCTGTACCAGCTCGATGTCGTCTCCGTAGTAGTAGGTCAGGATCTCGTAGGGGGTGTAGCCCTGGTTGGCAAGCTCCACCGAGCCCCACTGCGAAAGACCGTTGCAGGTAACGGTTGTGCCGTTACAATATTGCGCAAACAGAGGCTCCACGTTGCCCTCTCTGCGAATGTAATTGTTGAACAGCTCGCCCGCGATCTCGCGGATATTGTTAAAAATATCGCGACCGTTGACGAAATACTGGTCAGTGGCGGTGGAATTGGTAATATCAAAATCATATCCCCGCGTGCGGTAATACTCGGTGAATACGCGGTTGAGCGCGAACGAGACCTGCGCGTACATATTGGCACGGATCGCATTCTCGGGCCACGTGGGGAAGATCTCGCTTGAGGCTACGTTGGCAATATAATCGAGAAAGGGAAGCGTAACGTTTTCGGCTTCCTCGTTTGGGGCTCCGAGATGTACCGTAATGGTCTCGGGAATGGTTGGCAATTCGGGCATACGGCTATCCTTTCTGCGTGATGCTTTTAAAGATCGGGGGCTTGCGACTCAAAAAAACGGTCTCCGTCGGGGGTGCGCGAGTCGGTGCGACCATTTTCGGGGAGCGGAATGAGATCGGCGGGCTGAATGGCGGCAATGCCGTCGAAAATCGGGACGTTTGCGTAATTTTGCGTATAATATCCCTCAAGCTGAACTTCTACGTGATAGGTAGCATAAGGCTTTTGCACGCCGTTGCCCGGTGTGAGCGATTGTGAACGTCTTGGCGCAGATAGGGTAAGCGGATTGGTGTTTCCGTCGCTTCCCGTGACCTGCACGGCAATCACCTCGCCTCTGATACCGTTCTCAGCTGGCGCGTCCTGCCGTATATTCACCAGCGCGCCCTCAAGCGGGATCGCGCCGCGTGCGGTAGTGACGTGAACGACGAGAAATCCTTGCCCCATTCCGGCGGGTTCCTGTCGAAGCTCCTGCATTTCGCTTGTGTCCATGCGATTTCCTCCTGTTCTTGCAATACGATGTTCTTTATCATCGTATGCACCGTTTTTTCGGTTGTGACAACGGAACGACTTCAATGAAGCGTATAGCATCGGATTTGCCGGGGTAATCTAATAAAAAACGAAAAAAGAGGTGCTTTTCATGAATATGGACAGGGAAACCTATCAACGCTTTGCTGATGCGCACGCGCCGCACTCTCCCATCGGAAAGGACTGCCTGATGGCGTTTTTGTTTGGCGGAACGATCTGTACCCTGGGGCAGATATTCCGCGACATTTATTTGAAATGGTGTCACATGGACGAGACTGATGCAGGAACACTGGCATCGGTGACGTTGATCTTTCTTGCCGTCACGCTGACGGGATTTGGCGTGTTCGACCGCATTGCCAAATATGCGGGAGCGGGGACGCTTGTGCCGATCACGGGCTTTGCCAATGCGGTAGTCTCCCCTGCCATAGACAGTCACGCCGAAGGGCTGATCCTGGGGGTTGGTGCAAAGATCTTCACCGTGGCAGGCCCCGTGCTTCTTTACGGAACGCTTGCGGGAAGCATCTACGGGTTGATCTATTGGATCGTTGGGTTGTTCTAAGGGGCAGCAAGTTGTTGCGTGCTTTTTCTTGGTTTTGCTAATTGTTAAAAAAGTATTAACAATTAGGAATTGCATAGACAAAATGGATTTCATATGATATAATATACCTTGGCAAAGTGGTATTTTGTCTGATTATGTAATTTTCAAGGGGAGAGACCAATGGCTCAGTTTTTTGATTTGCATAGCCATATGCTTTGCGGAGTAGATGATGGAGCACAGAGTCCCGAGGAAATGTACGCCATGCTGGAAATGGCTTATGAGGACGGGATACGGGCTATTTGCCTTACGCCGCATTATTCGCCCTACCTTTTTGGAGACACCTCTCAAAAGAGTGAAAGATCGTTTGCGCTCTTGAAGGAGTACGTCGCCCAAAAGCATTCGGATATGCGGATTTTTCTTGGACATGAGCTTGGATATTTTCATGGATGCTTGGATGCGCTCGATGCAGGAAAGTGCCGCACGATCAACGGAAGCCGCTACGTATTGATGGATTTTCCCGAGCAGGTCGATTTTTTCGAGCTGCGCAGTGCCGTGGATCAGCTTCAGCGTGCGGGATATTTTATCATCCTTGCGCATACTGAGAGATACCGTTGTCTGTTCAAGGAGTTCAGATGGATCGAGGAGTTCGTCGATGGCGGCGGCATTGTACAGATCAACGCCTCCTCCTGCACGGGTGCGTGGGGAAAGGGTGCTGAAAAGCAATGGAAAAAGCTTGTTAAAAAGGGTGTGGCGCACATTGTTTCTACAGATGGTCACAATACCGAAAAGCGCTTGCCGCTCATGTCGGTTTGCATGCCGTTTCTTGAAAAGCACTGTAGCCCCAGTCAACTTCGCGCGCTGACGTGGGATAACGCCTGCCGAGCCGTCAAGGACGAGCCGATCTGAAATCGTTGTGTAAAGAAAGGACAAAGACATGGAAGAGGAAATCAAACAGACAGAAATAAACCTGACAGATCTTTGGGTGATCTTCAAAAAATGCTGGTGGCTGATGGCGATCGTGGTTATCGTGATCGCAGTTGCGGTGGGCACGTTTCTCAATGTTACGCATCAGGATGAGTACACCGCGAGAGTTGGCATTTGGGCGATCAAGACTGATGCCTCCAATGGAAGTAGCAACTCCAACAGCTACTACGACATGGTAATTGCAACCAACCTGGTAAACGACTATAAGCTTTTGGCTACGAGTGACGAAGTGCTCTCCCGTGTGATCGCGGCAAACAATTGGAATCTTTCGACCAACGATTTTCGCAAGATGATCTCGGTTACGCACGAGTCCAATACCCGTGTGCTTTATCTGTCGGTAACGACGCCTTCAGCGGAATCCGCAAAAGTCGCAACCGAGTCTTGGTCACAGATCTTTTGTGATTACATCACCGAGCTTCGCGGCGAGGAAATGATCAAGACGATTGGAGCAACACCTCTGCCCGAAAAGCCCTCCAACCCGATCTCTGCACTGAAGATCCTTTTGGTCGCATTCGTGGCGGCAGTTTTGGTATACGGTATCTACTTTATTCGTTTCATTCTGGACGATAAGATCAACCAGCCCGAGGATGTGGAAAAGTATCTGGGACTGAATGTGTTGGGAGCAATTCCGAACAAGAACCAGCTGAACCGCAGACGTGAGAGGTATGGCTATTACGCATCAACGCCCGGGAGCGATGCGAGGGGCAAGTGAGAGGAGCGGTGATTTCGTATGAAAAACATAGAATTGATTGTTGAAGAATCACAAAACTATTTTATGCGTGAGGCGTTTAACACCCTGCGTACCAATATTCTGTTTTCGGGCAAGGATATCAAGACCATCGTGGTGACCAGCTGTATGGCACACGAAGGAAAAACCACGGTCTCTTTTGAGCTCTCCAAGAGTCTTGCTGAAAGCGGCAAAAAGGTTCTGTTGGTAGATGCCGACCTGCGCAAATCGGTGATGGTCACACGTTACACCAAGGATCGCGGTATTACGGGACTTAGTCATCTTCTTTCGGGACAGGTGACCGCAGAGCAAGCAATCTGCAAGACGCAGGTCGAGGGCTTGAACGTTATTTTTGCCGGTCCCTATCCTCCTAACCCTACCGAGCTTGTTGGTAGCCCTGCATTTAAGGAGTTCATTGACGCGCAGCGCGACCGCTATGACTATATTATCGTGGACGCGGCACCGCTTGGACTCGTCATTGATGCTGCAGTCATGGCAAGCGTTTGCGACGGCGCGGTGATCGTTATCAATGCGGGTACGATCAAATACCGCATGGCACAAGGCGTAAAGGCACAACTTCAAAAGAGCGGATGCAAGATCCTCGGTGTGATCCTCAATCAGGTCAGCCGCAAGGGTGGTTCCTCCGGCGGCTCGTATTATAGCGCAAAGTATAGCTCCGAGTATTACGGATACCACGAGAACAGCGCGCAGGCTTATCAGCAAAGAGTTGCGTCTGCACAGCGCACTTCGCAGGAAACCGCGAAGAAAAACTGATATTAAATCAAACTCTTGAAGAAAGAGAAAAAAGAAAGACGCTACGCAAATCGCATAGCGTCTTTTGTTGTAAGTAAAATTATTTTGCAGCCTTTACGCCGTTAGGAGTGCCAAAGTAGATCATAGCACCGGACTTTTTGCAAACCCAGTCTTCTGCCTTGTCACTCTTTTCGTTATCCGCGTACTTCTGTGCATTTTCCCAAGCTTCGTTTGCTGCATCCTTATCCTCAAAATAGAGGATGGTAACCGTTTCGAACTTGTCTTCGATCGTTGCCGAACCGCTTACAACAGCATCAACGTCTTTAATTCCGAACAATGCAAGTGCGCCTACAGCAAGTGCTTCACTCTTGACTGCTACATATTCATTTTCCTTCAATGCAGCAAGTGCGTCGTCAGGGTTCTTTGCAGGACCTCCGCAGGATGCGAATGCCGCAACAAGGGTAACGAGGACGAGAGAAAGTGCTACAAGTCTGAGAGCCTTTTTCATGATGAGAACTCCTTTCTTTATGAATTTGTATTTGCATTATGTAAATACATCGTGAATAGTATAGCACAAGGAAGCGTTTTTGTCAAGAGGAATTAGGGTATCTCTAACAAGGATTTGCGTGATTTTTTTGAACAGTGGTTGAATATATACGCTCACTTTTGCATATATTCGATCGTCCTGCATATATTCATTGCGTTTTTGGTAATTTTTGAGTCTGAAAAACGGGGGGTTGACAGAGAGAAAAAATTGTGATAGAATAGTTACATTCAAATTAGAAATGCGATGATCGAATGCAAGTAGGACTTTACGAACCCGTCCAGAGAGTTGCCGCACGGTGCGAGGCAAACGGGAGTAAGGCTCGAATACACCTTCGGGAGCTGTGCCAAGAACGGAGTTGTTTCCTAAAGTGGCAACGGGGGCGACCGTCATATCGCGGGACAGAAACTTTCTGCCCCATGAGGTCCTTTTCGTAAGGGGAGGGCGAAGCAGAGTGGTAACACGCAAATTCAATCGGATTTTCGTCTCTGTATCCTAAGGGGATACAGCGGCGTTTTTTGTTCTCGATTTTGACAGGCCATGCTTGTTGAAATATAAATTCTTTATTTTCGAAGGAGAAAACAACATGAAAGCAAGAAGAATTTTAACACTCGTTTTGGCACTTACACTTGTAGTGTCTCTTTTGTCGCTCACCGCATGTAACGATAAGAAGAAATATGTGATCGGTATTTCTCAGCTCGTGACGCACCCCGCGCTTGATGCCGCTACACAGGGCTTTAAAGACGCGGTGATTGCGGGATTGGGTGAGGAGAACGTGGAGTTTGATTATCAGAACGCAGACAACTCCACCGATGCTTGCGCAACCATTGCAAACAGCTTTGTAAATAAAAAGGTTGACCTGATCATGGCAAACGCAACGCCAGCGCTCAACGCCGCTTACGGCGCAACCACCACCATTCCGATTTTGGGAACCTCGATCACCGAGTACGGTGTTGCTTTGGGACTGAAGGATTTTAATGGCACGGTCGGTGGAAACGTTTCGGGCACGAGCGATCTCGCCCCCCTTGACAAGCAGGCGCAAATGATCATCGATCTCGTCCCCACCGCGCAAAAGGTTGGACTTTTGTACTGCTCGGGCGAACCGAACTCCGACTATCAGGTAAAGGTCGTGAAGGCATATCTGGAAAGCAAGGGACTGACCTGCACCGAATATACCTTCTCGGGCTCTGACGACGTGGCTACCGTTTCCGCAAGGGCGGCGGCAGAGAACGACGCGCTCTACGTTCCCACCGATAACACTGCGGCGTCCTGCGCGGCTACCATTTACGGCGCGATGGCGACCAAGAAGCCCTTGATCGCGGGCGAGAGCGGTATCTGCTCGGGTTGCGGCATCGCTACGCTCTCTCTCGATTACTATGATCTCGGCTATGCGACGGGCGAGATGGCTGTCAAGATTCTCAGAGACGGCGCAGACATTTCTACCATGCCGATCGCGTACATTGCAGAAGAAAAGATCACAAAGAAGTACAATAAGGAGATCTGTGAGGATCTCGGTATCAGCCCCGCAGACATGGAAGCCAAGGGCTACGTTGCTCTGCAGTAAGATCATGCTGTAAGGCATTACCAACTGAAGGGCAGGGGGCGCGTTTGCAAGATCCGAACGCCCCCTTGTCGGATTTTCGGGAAAATCCCCGATCTGTGAGCGCTTTTACTTTTGCGGGAAGGGATTGGAAAGGAGTTTGGAATGGAAACAATATTGAACTATATCTCGTCGTTACCCGGTGCAGTTGCGCAGGGTATCGTATGGGGCATCATGGCGATCGGTGTGTATATCACCTACAAGGTATTGGACATTGCCGATCTGACCGTGGACGGCAGTATCTGTACGGGAGCTGCCGTGTGCGCCGCGCTGATGATCAACGGACATTCGATCGGCGTTGCCATGTTAGTGGCAGTATTGGCGGGCATGGCGGCAGGATTGGTGACGGGTATTTTTCATACGTTTATGGGAATCCCTGCGATCCTGTCGGGTATTCTGACGCAGTTGATGCTGTGGTCGGTCAACCTCAAGATCATGGGCGCGGCGTTGGATAAGACGAGCGCGGCAAATCTGCCACTTTCTGCAAGAAACTATAAGCTATTGATCTCTATGCTGCACATGAGTAGCTCGATCTTGGTGCTTGTGATCCTTGCGGTCGCGCTGATCGCGGTGCTGTATTGGTTCTTTGGAACAGAATACGGATCAACCCTTCGCGCAACGGGAAACAATGCCGAAATGAGCCGCGCGCAGGGCATTAACACGGGCGCGGTCAAGATCGTGGGACTTGTGATCTCCAACGGGCTGGTTGCGCTGTCGGGTGCGCTTTTGGCGCAGTATCAAGGCAATGCCGATATCAATATGGGTAAGGGCGCGATCGTGATCGGTCTTGCGGCGGTGATCATTGGCGAGGCGCTCTTTGGCTGGTTAACTAAAAACAACTTTGCGCTCAAGCTTCTCTCGGTGATCTTTGGCGGTATTATCTACTTTATCGTCTACTCCACGGTTATTTACATCGGACTTGACACCAACTACCTCAAGATGCTTTCCGCATTTGTGGTCGCGCTTTTCCTTGCCGTTCCTTATTGGAAGAAGGAATATTTCGGCAGAGGAAGCCGACGCAAATCGGGGAAGAAAAATGGGAAGGAGAGTGGCTGATATGTTGGAGCTTCAAAACATCCATAAGTCGTTTAACGCAGGTACGGTCAACGAAAAGCAGGTCTTGAAGGGTATCAACCTCAAGCTTGCTCCGGGAGATTTCGTCACGGTTATCGGCGGTAACGGTGCGGGAAAATCGACCATGCTCAATGCCGTCGCGGGCGTGTGGCGCGTGGACGAGGGAAGTATTCTGATTGACGGCGTGGACGTGACGGGTATCCCCGAGCATAAGCGAGCCAAGTATCTTGGCAGAGTTTTTCAGGACCCCAGAATGGGAACTGCGACCAATATGCAGATCGATGAAAATCTCGCGCTTGCAGCACGCAGAGGACGCAGACGCACCCTGAAATGGGGCATTACCGCAAAGGAGCGCGCAGACTATCGTGAGCAGCTGAAGATGCTTGACCTTGGCTTGGAGGATCGCATGACCGCCAAGGTGGGACTGCTTTCGGGCGGACAGAGACAGGCGCTGACGCTCCTGATGGCGACTCTGCAACGTCCCAAGGTGCTTCTTCTTGACGAGCATACCGCGGCACTCGACCCCAAAACGGCGGCAAAGGTGCTGACGCTGACCGACCAGTTGATCAGTGAAAATCAGCTCACTGCGCTGATGGTCACCCACAATATGCGAGACGCGATCGCGCACGGCAACCGACTGATCATGATGCACGATGGAAATATCATTCTCGATATTTCGGGAGAGGAAAAAAAGCAGCTGACTGTGGAGACGCTGCTTGAAAAATTCTCGCAAACCAGCGGAAGCGAGTTTGCAAGCGACCGCGCACTGCTTGGATAACGGCAAAAGGGGCTTTTTCGCTTGGAAAAGCTCCTTTTTTGCAATTCTTCGAAAAAGTTTACAGAATATTGAAGATATTTAAGCAACAATATGATAAAATGAAATGTCAATGAATTTTGAATGGCTCAGAAAGGATCTTCAAAATGAAAAAAATTATTAAAGCGCTTTCGTTGTTGCTTTGCGTGGCGTTTCTGCTCAGTCTTGCTTCCTGCATGAAGGACGCGCCCGAGGACGTTCCCGACGGAATGAAGCTTGCAACCGTGGCAGGGGCGGATTTCAGACTTTATATTCCTACCTCATGGAACAGCAATACGGCTTACGGTGTGTCGGGCGGCTATTTTTCGATGAATACCCAAAGCTCGGTGAGCATGGCAAAATATCCGATTACAGACGAGATGCGCGACCGCATGACCGCCGCCGAGGTTGGCGACGGGGGAGCCTCTCGCATCGAGTGGTTCTGGAACGATACCTGTAAAACGGTGCTTGAGAAGCAGTCGCTTGGTGGAAGCTTTTCCGAGGTCGAAGCCAAAAGCGAGGATTTGATCAATAAGGTCAACGCGTGGAGATTTCATTGCAAGGGGATCGTAAACGGTAAGGAGCTGCACTATTTGCAGGTTGTCGCGGAGCGCGCGGACTCCTTTTACGTATTCAGCTATATTGCGGATGCGTCCTTGTATGAGGATCTGCTTCCCAGTGTGGAGAACATGCTGGACGTATTCGTGTTTGCGGAGCCGTTCGTTCCCGACGATTACGCTAAGAGCCTTGACGCAAAGGTAGATGTCCCCGCAGGCATGAAGCTTGCGTCGAGCGAGGACGTGGCTTATTATTTCTTCGTCCCCGAGGGCTGGACGATCAACCGCGACGATGCCATTTACGCGGCGTATCTAGAGGGCGACCGCTCCAGCGTGAGTGTCGTTCCTTATGAACCCTCGACCGACGGCATGAGCGTGGCGGAATTCTTCACGATGTGTCAGGATATGATGAAGGCGACCGCGGGAGAGGACGGCTACGAGCTGATCGACTATCGGACGGTGGAGCTTGGCGGCAGACAAGCGACCGAATACGTTTACCGCTACACGGTGGGAGGCGTGGAATACCGCTACAAGCAGGTGATTGCCGCGTACAAGAGCATGCTTTATAGCCTGACCTATACGGCACTCCCCGAAAACTATGACGCACATCTTGCCGACGTGGATGCCATGATCGGAGCATTTGCATTCAGATAAAAGAACGGGGAAGAGGACAATCAAACCTCTTCCCCCAAATTGCGGAAGGTATCTATATGATTTATTTTGATAATAGTGCCACCACCGCGCTATCAAGTGCGGCAAAGGCAAAAATGACCGAAGCGATGGAGATCTACGGAAATCCCTCGTCTCTGCACGCGGCAGGAGAAGCCGCACACGCCCTTTTAGAGCAGGCGCGCCGCGAGGTCGCCGCAACGCTTGGCTTGCGCGGCCGACTTGAGGACGGCAGACTGATCTTCACCTCGTGCGGAAGCGAAGCCGACAATCTTGCGATCCTCGGCACGGCGTATGCCAAGCCGCGACGTCGCGGGGGGCGCGTGATCACCACCGATTCCGAGCATCCCGGCGTGGAGAGTGCTATGCAGGCGTTGGAGCGCGACGGCTTTGAGGTGATCCGTATCGCAACGCGCGGCGGAGAATTGGATTTTGAAAGCTATGCGACGGCATTGAATGATCGCACCTTCTTGGTCTCCATGATGATGGTGAATAACGAGACGGGAGCGATGTACGACATTGCCCGCGCATTTTCGATGGCAAAGGCAAGGAATGAGAGCATTGTAACACATACGGATGCCGTGCAGGGGTATCTGAAGTGCCGTTTTGCGCCAACGACACTTTGCGCCGATCTGGTAACGGTCAGCGCGCACAAGATCCACGGACCCAAGGGAGTGGGAGCATTGTGTGTGTCGTCGGAGGCCCTGAAGCGTCGTGATTTCGTACCCACGCTCCTCGGTGGCGGTCAGGAGTTCGGGTTCCGTTCGGGCACCGAAAATCTGATCGGTATCGTCGGGTTTGGCACGGCGGCAACCGAGGGCTTTTCGCATCTTGCGGCGTCGATTTTGCATATGAGTGATCTGCGTGCCTACGCGATTGAGCGACTTTCCGTGTTGCCCGTTCGACTCAATCTTCCCGTGGGAAAGTGCGCACCGCATATTTTGAATCTGACGCTCCCCGACGTTCGGAGCGAGACCATGCTCCACGCGCTTTCGGCAGAGGGAATCTGTATCTCCAACGGCTCGGCTTGCTCGTCTCACGCAAAGCACCCAAGCCGCGCGCTGACTGCCTTCGGGCTTAGGCAAGACGAGATCGAATGCTCGATCCGCGTCAGCTTTAGTGCCGAGAACACGCGAGAGGAAGTCGACCGCTTTGTCGAGGTCCTTTCGGCGTCGATCGACCGCTTGGTCAAGATCCACCGCTGATCGGTCGCAGGGCATCAGCCGCAAAACAGCAAAAGTGCCAGCCACAATACTGCGTCGGAGTCCTGCTCGGTGCGCGAGAGAAGTAGGATCAGCCCAATGATCAAAAGCTCGTCAAAGCCGATCCCATGCGCGAAAGGGAAGGTGTGACCCGCGTGGGAGAACAGCCCCTCAAAGGGTTGTAAGAGTGACGATGTGGGACGGTCGGAGACCGACTTTTCGTGCGGCAGAGACGTTGGATCGACGAGAGTCTCTTTCGGAACAGATGCAGAATACTGTGTGGGAAGCTCTTGCCGCGGGGCTTCCCACTCCTTTTTTGGGGGCGGTAAAACGATGGGGCGCGGCGGTGGCGGCATTTCTGCCGTGGGACGGTCGGACGGCGGCGTAGGCTTGCCGATCTCAAGCTGTCGTGGAGGAAGATCGCGTGTGACGGGGCGCGGCGGCGTTTGTGCCGTCTCCGAAAACGCCGTTCCGCCGTAGTTTTCGGGTAGCTTGATCGGATGCTCCTGTCGGTGGTCGTAACGTGAGTACATGACGCAAGCCCTCCTATTTCAATTGCTGAAGAACGGTCCCCAGCTTTGAGATCCGCAGAATAGCGTCCACGGCATCGCGACGCTCGGGGGATAAAAAGGGCTTGAGGGCGCAGAGTAGATTGTCTCTGCAAAGCTCTGGCGACTGCTTGGCATCCTTTATGGTCTCGACGGAGGGGGAAGGCGTAAGGCTTCCAAGTAAGGGTTTCATCACGGCGATGATCTGCGGCAGCTTTTCAAGGGCGGATGGATCGCTTAAAAGGGATGCCAGACCGTCCGTGGGGATCGATGCCGACGCCTGTGTGGCGGCAGGTGCTGAGGGTTCGGCTTTTGGAGGCGTGTCGGGTTGAGACGTCATTTCCTGTGAGGGCGTGGCAGAGGTTTGCATAGCCCCCATTATTTTACCTATTTTTTGAAGCAACTCGGGATTGGAAAGCAAGGTGTTCAACATTCCCGCCATGGGGGCGGTCGTGTGTGTCTCGTGCTTGACCTGTTCTTCTTCCATGTCATCCTCCTGCTGTTTAATTTGGCGAGAGGCGATCAGCGCCCCTTTTTGTTCTGCTTGTAGGTGTTGTATACGGCGTTGAGCTGCTCCAGATCCCGATCGGTTGCACTGCCCAGTGCTTGACGAATGCTTTGAATATTTTGAGGGTTCAGACCGAGCAACGTGGGATCGATTCCCGCCTCGGTGGCAATGGTCTGAATGATATCGCCAAGCTGCTTGTCGTCCATGGTGAGCAGACGGTTGAGCATTTTTTGATCGATTTGCATAGATGCGTCTCCTTTCGGCAATAAAAATCCTTCACGGGTAGTATATGAGGAAGCTCTCTTCTTGCTCCCACTTTTGCAAATTCTTTTTTCATACGGGTAGACAAAGCGGCAACTTTGTGGTATACTAATAAAGTAAATTTAAGAGATATGAGGACGGTACGATGGATCTCTTGATTTTTTCGGATTCTCACGGGCAAGCCGCGTCGATGCAGGACGTGCTTGACCGACAGATCCGCACGCCCGATGCGGTGATCTTTTTGGGCGACGGGCAAAGGGATATACAGTGGTTGGACACGAGCGGCAGTACGCTTTTTGACGTGCGCGGAAACTGTGATTGGTTTATGGGCGGCGACACGCCCGATGAACGGACACTCTCGTTTGAGGGGCATAAGCTGCTCCTGACACACGGACACGCGCACGGTGTAAAGGGTGGCACGGGGGCACTTGTCAAGTATGCGCAGAGTATTGGCGCGGACATTGTGATGTTTGGACATACGCACACGCCAACGTGCGAGACGATTCCCGCGGGGGCGGTGATCGGCGGCACACCAATCGAGCGACCGATCTATTTGTTCAATCCCGGCAGTGTTGCAGGAGGCTCGTTCGGAACGCTGACGCTGCGTGGGGAAACCGTGTTGTTTTCGCACGGAACGGTGTAAAAAAAGAAAGCCCTCTTACAAGGGCTTTCATCAGACTGTAGACGAAAGCAAAGCCAAGTAGCAAATTGCACAAGGACAACAATCCTTCAGTCACCTGCGGTGACAGCTCCCTTTACACAAGGGAGCCTCGAAGTTACTTTTGCCCATGAAGTGGCTGCATTTTTTGTAGCAAATGATTCCTTGAAGCCTCCCCTGTGTAAGGGGAGGTGGCACGCCTTGGCGTGACGGTAGGGTTGTTTTCGTCATTTTGATAGCTGTAGTTGCTTTTGTCTACACTCTCATGAAGCCGCCCTTTCGGGCGGGTTCAGGTGTATATTGGGTATCAAAGTCCGTCGATATATCTGCACGCGGCGATGGCGGCAACTGCGCCGTCTGATGTGGCAGTCGCGACCTGACGAACCGATTTCTGTCGGCAATCGCCTGCTACGAAAACGCCGTCTGTCTTTGTGGTGCAGCCCTCTCCTACGGCAAAATAACCGTTGGTGTCAAGGTCTACAACGTCCGCAAAGGCGTCGTTTTCGGGGACCAGACCGATTGCAACAAACAATCCGTCAAGCTCTAAGGTGGTCTGCACACCATCGGCGGTGCGCTCGACCGTAATCGCGGAAAATTCGGGGGTGTCGGCGATCTCCTTGACCACCGTTCCCGTGATGATCTCCACGTTGTTGCGCTTGGCAAGGATCTCCTGCAAACGCTTCTCGCCCGTAAGAAAATCAAGATTTTGGATCACATAGACCTTTTTGCAGGTCTCGCAAAGCAGGATCGCTTCCTGAAGTGCCGAGTTCCCGCCGCCAACGAGTGCCACGGTCTTGTTCTTGTAGAACGCGCCGTCGCAGACCGCGCAAAACGAAATGCCGTCGCCGATAAAGCGCTCCTCGTTCGGAAGACCCAAGTGGCGGTGACGCGCGCCGTTCGCAATGATCACTGCGTGTGCCTCATAGGTGTTCCCGTCCTCGGTCTTTACAAGCTTGACACCGTTTTCGGATCGAACAGAGGTTACGGTTTCGACCTCTACGTCCGCACCCTGCGCCAGCACGTGACTCACCAGCTTGTCCGCAAGCTCGCTTCCGCTGACGCTCTCAAAGCCCGGGTAATTCTCGACCTTGGGAGAAAAGGTGATCTGTCCGCCAAAAGCGTTCTTTTCAAGGATCAGAACGCTTTTGTTGGCACGTCTGGCGTAGATCGCGGCGCAGAGACCTGCGGGACCGCCGCCAATGATGATGATATCGTACATATTGCTCCTTATTTTACAGAGGCAGTTGCCTGAATGAACTTTTTGATATTGGGAACAGAGACGAACTTTTCAACCTCGCCGTTCACCACGCTGACAAGCGTAGGAGCCTGCTTGATCTTAAGCGACTCGGCAAGAGCTACGTTTTCCTCAGCCAGGATCTTGGTGTAGGCTACGTTTGCCTTTCCGAGCAGAGTTTCGGCGATCTTACAGTTGGGGCAAGTGCCGGATGCGAACAGATAAACGCCGTCCGAAAGGGTGACGTCCGTCGCGGCTTCGCAAGCACATCCGTCGCTTGTCTTCGGTCCTTGGTGCGTCAGAACCGACTTGGTCAGATCGTAAACCTTACGCTCCTTGTACTCCTGCGCTTTTCCGTCGTTCCAGTTTTTAACGGGGCGGTAGTAGCCCGTGATACGGCTATAGACCTCAGCATCCTTGCCACACTTGGGGCAGGTGAAATGCTCGCCCGCAATGTAGCCGTGCTCGCGGCAGACCGAATAGGTGGGCGAGAGCGAGTAGTAGGGCAGACGGTAGTTCTCGGAGATCTTGCGCACGATATTTGCGGCAGCCTTCCAATCGGGCAGCTTTTCGCCAAGATACGCGTGGAAGACGGTACCCGAGGTGTAGAGGGTTTGCA